>CAJNCM010000007.1:0-128139 GCA_905221285.1 bacterium | reverse complement strand
GACGGTTTCTACGGTCAAACTGTTAAAATCGATAGTAAGACAGGAAATGTTTCTGTTGTGAAATAAACTATCTGACAGAGTAAAACGAAAAAAGCGAACAGCTTTGTTTACTAGGAAGTCATGTTCATTTCGCTATAGAATAGGAGGAAATGGCTATGAAAAAATCTAAACTACTTACACTTGGTTTGCTTGCAGGTGCTGGTCTGCTTTTGTCAATCAATCAAGCACAGGCTGCAGATACTTGGGTTAAAAATGGCGCTGACTGGAATCTTTCTCAAGATGGAAGCTTAGCTAAAAATAAATGGGTACAAAATGCTGGCTCTTGGTATCACTTCGATGGTTCTGGTAAAATGCAGACAGGCTGGCTCAAAGACGGCAATACCTGGTATTCACTAGCAGATAGTGGGGCTATGCGTACTGGATGGTACAAGGAAGGCAATACCTGGTATTCACTAGCAGATAGTGGAGCTATGCGCACAGGTTGGTACAAAGAAGGGTCTACATGGTATTACCTCAAAGGCAGTGGCGCTATGGCAACAGGATGGACTATTGCAAATAATCAATGGTCTTACTTTGAAAATTCAGGTGCTATGGTCGCAGATAGAGCTGTCCCAGCCAGTGATGGGGAAAGTTATGTCATTGGTAAGGATGGCTATCTAGCAAATAGAAAAGATTCTGGATACAATATTCATGATATTGTCAAACTTGGAGATGGGCAAGAATATTTGCTAAATGCTAAAGGTGACGATGTTATTATTGAAAAAAACACTTGGTATATCAAGCCTGAGTTCAAGAAGTTTTCCGACAAATATGGGGATGAGGTTGCAAATACAACCTTAGCTTTAGTAGATAATAAAGAAGAAGGACAAGAAATTGATCCTAAAGCTGTTATTCGTAATTTCCAAAATCTACCAGGTCGATATTACTTTGGAGCAGATGGTCGTAGAGTATTACCACTTCCAGAGATGACAACTAGATCAGAAATCAAAAAAGTTGGCAATGATCTTTATCTAGAAGACCCAGGTGTACGACTTCGATTGGATAACTTCACAATCAATAACAATAAACTATACTATTTAGATAATGGACAAGGTAAGCTCAAAACAGGTTACTTTGTACTGATTGATGATGGTATGGCTACAACCCACTATCACTTACTTGTATATGCAGACCAATCTGGAGAAGTTCTTAAGATGAAACGCTTGCCATCAAGATTTATAGATTATCGCGATAAAGAAATCGATGGTTTCTATGGTCAAAAAATTAAGATTACACAGCCAAATAAGTATGAATATTACAAGGTTCTTGTGGTAAAATAAATAGATAAGCAATCTTCACAACGAATATAAAATTAAAACGTGCAAATCATTTTCAAGAGGCTTTAGATTTCTTGTACTTTAAAAGAAACTAAAGCCTTTTGTGGATGTATCGTTTTTCAGAAAGTATGAAAAACTAGAGAGTTGTATCGAGTAGAAAAATATTATTAATACCACTTTGCTTAAATAAATTAGGAGCTGTTTCATTCTATGGTTATTTTAGAATTTTTATTTTCTGTGATATATATACTATTGGTAGTTATTTCAACCATAGTGCCCACTATTTTTTTAGGCGCTCAAATTTCCCCAGAATTTTATAAAAAACGTTATTGGGTCCTTGTATTTTTAATTAGTTTTTTTGCTCGCCAAACATTTGGAGAATTATTTCATATAGGAATTCTTCTCTTCTTTTACTGTATTTTTTTACTGGTATTGCATAGGAGAAAAGTGGAAGCTCTTTTTCTTTCTTTATATCTTTTTATTTTCTTTCAAAGTATTCGCTATTTATTTTTGACAATCTGGCTTCGTGTATTATCTGGTGAGAATTGGTTGTTTTTAGACAAGTTTTCGACGCTATATATATCTATATTTGATTTATTATCAATATTTTTATGTTGTAAAATTATGAAGCGTTGGTCTTTGGATTTGGATTTATTCTTTTCAGATGCTTTCAAAACCCACTATCATAAGAGTTTTTTCATTATCCTACCTCTGACTGGATTTAGGATATTCTCTTCGTTTATGACCAATAGAAATAGTTCTTTCTACGTTCGTTTCGACACGACCATTTCTCTTCTGATTTTCATTCTCTTTTTCTCTTGGCTCTTTTATATCAAGCATTTGGAGCAGGTTTATCGTGATGAGCAGACCATTCAGAGACAGGAAGAAGAAAATCGTTCCTTGCAAGGAATGGTGGATAAGTTGGGTCATCTTTATGATGAGGTTCGAGGTTTCCGTCATGATTTTGCAGGGATTGTCGCTAGCATGGAGCCTGCCATAGCGAATCAAGACATGGCTGAGATTTCTACCATTTATCAAGATGTTTTTCTAAAGACCAATGAAAAGCTGAGGAAGGCGGACTACACAGCCTTTAATCTTCACAATATCCACGATATAGCCATTCGTAATACCTTGGCAAAAGCTATGATTGTGGCAGATAAGCAAGGAATTCATTTTAGTTTGGAGACGGTGGGGGTTGTCGAAGAGCTGGCATTGCCGATGTTGGAGGCTATCCGTATCCTTTCTATTCTTACTACAAATGCCTTAGAGGCAGCCAGTGAGGCTGAAAATCCACAGATTCGGGTTGCTTTGTTGGCAGGTGATAGGAGTGTCCGTTTTATCATTGAAAACACTCGTAAGAAAGAAGAGCTAAATCCCAGCATTCTTAGTCAAAAGGGATACTCTACCAAGGGAAACCACAGTGGACTGGGCTTAGCGACCTTGGAGGATATGGTTTTTCATTATGATTTGAACTTAGATACCCAACTAGGAGAGACGACTTTTAGACAAGATTTAGAATTGCCATTTAAGAACGAGAAACGAGGGGGAGAGGAATGAGAATTTTAGTTTTGGAAGATGATAGAGTCCAGCAAGGACGGATAGAGCAGACTTTACTAGATATTGGTCGCTCTCGCAATTTAAGATTGGAAATTGATATTGCTAAAAACTATGGGGATGTTGAAAAGTATTCTCAGTATTTTGACCATTACCAGCTCTATTTATTGGATTTAGAGATTGATGGAGAGCGTGAACGGGGTTTTCAGGTTGCTCAACAGGTTCGGGAGCGGGATCCTTTTACAAGCATTGTCTTTGTGTCCACGCACTCGGAGGCCTTGCCTCTAGCTTTTCGCTATCACTTGTCTGCCTTGGATTTTATTTCCAAGGATCAGCCTGAGGAGAATTACCGTCATCAGCTGGAGCGCTGTCTGGACTATGTACTGGCAGTGGACAAGAGGGAAAATATGCGTCTCTTCACCTATAGTTTTGAGGGAAGACGGGGCTTTACTCTGCCCTACCATGAGATTTTAGCCTTTGAAACCTCAGTGGAATCCCATCGTATCAAGGTCTATTATGCTAATCACTCTATCAAGACCATTTACGGCAGTCTCAAGGATATCGCTGCCAAGGCTGAAAAAGATTACTTTGTCTATGCTAATCGCAATACTTTAGTCAGTTTACAGGCAATTGAAGAGATGACTGCCACAGAAGTGACCTTGTTAGAAGGCTTGCACTTCCCCGTATCGCGAACAGCCAGAAGAGCCCTTAAAAAACATCTCAATGTCTAATATCTGTTAGACTTGAATGAATTTATCAATAAGAATATCGGAAAATTTTCTGATATTCTTATTTTTTTGATTTCTTTTTCGAATAGATAAGTAAGAGGAAAAAGAAAGGAGTTTGCTATAAAAACATTTTTATTAGCTTTTGCTGAGGGGTATTTTATCGTATCGCTCATAATCTACATCGCAACGTATTTGATTTTGAAAAATCCGATCAATACCCTATTTTATCCAGAAATTTACCCTGTTTTATTTGGGCTCTTTTATCTAGGATATAAGGTCAATAGAAAGCAAGTAGAGTAAGTAGCTAAGAATGACTTGTTAGTCTGCACTGAAAATGGTTAGGGTAGAATCTAAGAATGCATCACATTGGAGTTTAAAAGGAGTAACTATGAATCGTAATTTAGAACGGTGTTATCTATTCTGACTAGTAATAGATCATACCAGAGATGGCTCAGAAATAGCAGGGACATTAGAAATTGTAGTAATAAATAGGATGTCATAAATGTTACTATCAATGATTTATTTGTTCCAAGTTTGCCTAGGGTGACAGTAAAACATCAATTTCCTTTCATACCATATTTTTAGTAGGTAGGACGTTTGTTCTGCCTATTTTTTATCCAAAAAGTGCATTTGGGAGGTAGATAGGCGCATTTGGGGAGGAAGTCCAGTTTTTGTTTGGAGATTGGGGTAAGATAATTGTTATCAGATGAGTTTATACTCTTCGAAAATCAAATTCAAACCACGACAACGTCGCCTTGCCGTATATATGTGACTGACTTCGTCAGTCCGATCTACAACCTCAAAACAGTGTTTTGAGCAGCCTGCGGCTAGTTTCCTAGTTTGCTCTTTGATTTTCATTGAGTATTAGGAAAAAGGAGATGAATATGAAATTTGGGAAACGTCACTATCGTCCGCAGGTGGATCAGATGGACTGCGGTGTAGCTTCATTGGCTATGGTTTTT
The DNA here is from genome assembly GCA_905221285.1 of bacterium. GTDB lineage: Bacteria > Bacillota > Bacilli > Lactobacillales > Streptococcaceae > Streptococcus. Next base: position 123,579 of record CAJNCM010000007.1, on the reverse strand, counting down.
GGCTACTATGGTAGCTATTATTCTTTGGCTCACTTGCGAGAATTGGCCAAGACGACCATGGATGGGACGACGGCTTTGGGCTTGGTCAAGGTGGCAGAGGAGATTGGCTTTGAGACACGGGCCATTAAGGCAGATATGATGCTCTTTGACTTGCCAGATTTGACTTTTCCTTTTGTTGCCCATGTTCTTAAGGAAGGAAAATTACTCCACTACTATGTGGTGACTGGGCAGAATAAGGATAGCATTCATATTGCCGATCCAGATCCTGGGGTGAAATTGACCAAACTGCCACGTGAGCGTTTTGCGGAAGAATGGACAGGAGTGACTCTTTTTATGGCACCTAGTCCAGACTACAAGCCTCATAAGGATCAAAAGAATGGTCTGCTCTCTTTTATTCCTATATTAGTGAAGCAGCGTGGCTTGATTGCCAATATCGTTTTGGCAACACTCTTGGTAACCTTGATTAACATTGTGGGTTCTTATTATCTGCAGTCTATCATTGATACCTATGTGCCAGATCAGATGCGTTCGACACTGGGGATTATTTCTATTGGGTTGGTTATCGTCTATATCCTCCAGCAGATCTTGTCTTACGCTCAGGAGTATCTCTTACTTGTTTTGGGGCAACGCTTGTCGATTGATGTGATTTTGTCCTATATCAAGCATGTTTTTCACCTGCCTATGTCCTTCTTTGCGACACGCAGGACAGGGGAAATCGTCTCTCGTTTTACAGATGCTAATAGTATCATTGATGCGCTGGCTTCGACCATTCTTTCGATTTTCCTAGATGTGTCAACGGTTGTCATTATTTCCCTTGTTTTATTTTCACAAAATACCAATCTCTTTTTCATAACCTTATTGGCACTTCCTATCTATACAGTGATTATCTTTGCCTTTATGAAGCCGTTTGAAAAGATGAATCGGGATACCATGGAAGCCAATGCGGTTCTGTCTTCTTCTATCATTGAGGACATCAACGGTATTGAGACTATCAAGTCTTTGACCAGTGAAAGTCAGCGTTACCAAAAGATTGACAAGGAATTTGTGGATTATCTGAAAAAATCCTTTACCTATAGTCGGGCAGAGAGTCAGCAAAAGGCTCTGAAAAAAGTTGCCCATCTCTTACTCAATGTCGGCATTCTCTGGATGGGAGCTGTTCTGGTCATGGATGGCAAGATGAGTTTGGGGCAGTTGATTACCTATAATACCTTGCTGGTTTACTTTACCAATCCTTTGGAAAATATCATCAATCTGCAAACCAAGCTTCAGACAGCGCAGGTTGCCAATAACCGTCTGAATGAGGTTTATCTGGTAGCTTCTGAGTTTGAGGAGAAGAAAACAGTTGAGGATTTGAGCTTGATGAAGGGAGATATGGACTTCAAGCAGGTTTACTATAAGTATGGCTATGGTCGAGATGTCTTGTCGGATATCAATTTGACTATTCCCCAAGGCTCTAAGGTGGCTTTTGTGGGAATTTCAGGGTCAGGTAAGACGACCTTGGCCAAGATGATGGTTAATTTTTACGATCCAAGTCAGGGAGAGATTAGTCTGGGTGGTGTCAATCTCAATCAGATTGATAAAAAAGCCCTGCGTCAGTATATCCACTACCTGCCTCAACAGCCCTATGTCTTTAACGGAACGATTTTGGAAAATCTTCTTTTGGGAGCCAAGGAGGGGACGACTCAGGAGGATATCTTACGGGCGGTCGAATTGGCAGAGATTCGGGAGGATATCGAGCGCATGCCACTGAATTACCAAACAGAATTGACTTCGGATGGGGCAGGAATCTCAGGTGGTCAACGTCAGAGAATTGCTCTGGCGCGTGCTCTCTTGACAGATGCGCCGGTCTTGATTTTGGATGAGGCGACCAGCAGTTTGGATATTTTGACAGAGAAGCGAATTGTCGATAATCTCATGGCTTTAGACAAGACCTTGATTTTCATCGCTCACCGTTTGACCATTGCTGAGCGGACAGAGAAGGTTGTTGTCTTGGATCAGGGCAAGATTGTTGAAGAAGGAAAGCATGCTGATTTGCTTGCACAGGGTGGATTTTACGCCCATTTGGTGAATAGCTAGAAAGAGGAGAGGATGAAACCAGAATTTTTAGAAAGTGCGGAGTTTTATAATCGTCGTTACCATAATTTTTCCAGTCGGGTGATTGTACCCATGTCCCTTCTGCTTATGTTTTTACTTGGCTTTGCAACTGTTGCAGAGAAGGAGATGAGTTTGTCTACTAGAGCTACTGTCGAGCCTAGTCGTATCCTTGCAAATATCCAGTCAACTAGCAACAATCGTATTCTTGTCAATCATCTGGAAGAAAATAAGCTGGTTAAAAAGGGAGAACTGTTGGTTCAATATCAAGAAGGGGCAGAGGGTGTCCAAGCGGAGACCTATGCTAGTCAGTTGGAGATGCTCAAGGATCAAAAAAAGCAATTGGAGTATTTGCAGAAGAGCCTGCAAGAAGGGGAGAGCCACTTTCCGGAGGAGGATAAATTTGGCTACCAAGCTACCTTTCGCGACTACATCAGCCAAGCAGGCAGTCTTAGGGCTAGTACATCGCAACAAAATGAGACCATCGCGTCCCAGAATGCAGCAGCTAGTCAAACCCAAGCCGAAATCGGCAATCTCATCAGTCAAACAGAGGCTAAAATTCGCGATTACCAGACAGCTAAGTCAGCTATTGAAACAGGTGCTTCCTTGGCCAGTCAGAATCTAGCCTACTCTCTCTACCAGTCCTACAAGTCTCAGGGCGAGGAAAATCCGCAATCTAAGGCACAAGCAGTTGCGCAGGTTGAAGCACAGCTCTCTCAGTTAGAATCTAGTCTCGCTACTTACCGTGTCCAGTATGCAGGTTCAGGTACCCAGCAAGCCTATGCATCAGGATTAAGCAGTCAATTAGAGTCCCTTAAATCCCAACACTTGGCAAAGGTTGGTCAGGAATTGACCCTTCTAGACCAGAAAATCTTGGAGGTGGAGTCAGGTAAGAAGGTACAGGGAAATCTTTTAGACAAGGGGAAAATTATGGCGAGTGAGGATGGGGTGCTTCATCTTAATCCTGCGACCAGTGATTCAACCATGGTGGCAGAAGGTGCCCTACTAGCCCAACTCTATCCGTCCTTGGAAAAAGAAGGGAAAGCTAAACTCACAGCTTATCTCAGTTCAAAAGATGTAGCAAGGATTAAGGTCGGTGATTCTGTTCGCTATACGACGACTCATGATGCCAAGAATCAACTTTTCCTAGATTCTACTATTACAAGTATTGATGCGACAGCTACTAAGACTGAAAAAGGGAATTTCTTTAAAATCGAGGCGGAGACTAATCTAACTTCGGAGCAGGCTGAAAAACTTCGGTACGGGGTGGAAGGCCGTCTACAGATGATTACGGGAAAGAAAAGTTATCTACGTTATTATTTGGATCAATTTTTGAACAAAGAGTAATGTTCGTGTTTTTAGAGTTAAATAATTTTTAAACTGTGAGAAAGATCCTTCTTGCAGTTTTTTCTTTATGATTTTTGAAGTTGCTACGCTATTTATTCGGTTAAATTCTTGTAATTTTAGGTTTTTTATGGTAGAATGTGCTCAAGTAATACGAAAGGCGAACTTTAAAATGTCAAAACAATTGATCTATTCGGGAAAAGCTAAAAATATCTATACAACTGAGGATGAAAATCTTATTATTTCAACTTACAAGGACCAGGCGACTGCTTTCAATGGTGTTAAGAAGGAGCAGATTGCGGGTAAGGGAGTGTTGAATAATCAGATTTCATCTTTTATTTTTGAGAAATTAAATGCGGCTGGTGTGGCGACTCACTTTGTGGAGAAGCTTTCAGACACGGAACAACTCAATAAAAAGGTTAAGATTATTCCTTTGGAAGTCGTACTTCGCAACTATACTGCTGGTTCCTTTTCAAAACGTTTTGGTGTAGACGAAGGAATCGCATTTGAGACTCCGATTGTCGAATTTTACTATAAAAATGATGATTTGGATGACCCATTTATCAATGACGAGCATGTGAAATTTCTAAAGATTGCGGATGACCAGCAAATCGCCTACTTGAAGGAAGAAACTCGTCGTATCAATGAACTTTTGAAGGTCTGGTTTGCTGAGATTGGGCTTAAGTTGATTGACTTTAAGCTAGAGTTCGGTTTTGACAAGGATGGCAAGATTATCTTAGCAGATGAATTTTCACCAGATAACTGCCGTTTGTGGGATGCGGATGGCAACCACATGGATAAGGATGTTTTCCGTAGAGGATTAGGAGAACTAACCGACGTTTACGAGATTGTTTGGGAAAAGTTGCAGGAATTGAAATAATCTATTTGCAAGACTCTCAAGGTCATTTGGAAACATTGCAAGAGCTGAAATAAAGGAATAAGGATTGATGAATAAACGTATTTTTGTTGAAAAAAAGGCTGATTTTCAGGTCAAGTCAGAGAGTTTGGTTAGAGAACTCCAGCACAACTTGGGACTTTCAAGCTTGAAAAGTATTCGCATCGTGCAAGTGTATGATGTATTTGACTTGGCAGAGGACCTGTTTGCACCTGCAGAGAAACACATTTTCTCTGAGCAGGTGACAGACCATGTTTTGGACGAAGCGGCTGTGCAGGCGGATCTTGCCAATTATGCTTTCTTTGCGATTGAAAGCCTACCAGGGCAGTTTGACCAGCGTGCAGCTTCTTCACAGGAAGCCTTGCTTTTGTTGGGAAGTTCGAGTGATGTGACGGTTAATACAGCACAATTGTACTTGGTCAATAAGGATATTGATGCGACTGAGTTGGAAGCGGTCAAGAACTATCTGCTCAATCCAGTTGATTCTCGTTTCAAGGATATCACGGTAGGGATTGCCAAGCAGGAATTTTCAGAGTCAGACAAGACTATTCCCAAATTGACTTTCTTTGAAAACTATATAGCAGAAGATTTTGCGCGCTACAAGGCCGAGCAAGGGATGGCTATGGAAGTGGATGATTTGCTCTTTATCCAAGACTACTTTAAGTCAATCGGGCGCGTGCCAACTGAGACTGAACTCAAGGTTTTGGACACTTACTGGTCTGACCACTGCCGTCACACGACTTTTGAGACAGAGTTGAAACACATCGACTTTTCAGCTTCTAAATTCCAAAAGCAATTGCAGTCAACCTATGAAAAATATATTGCCATGCGTGAGGAGTTGGGGCGTTCTGAAAAACCTCAAACCTTGATGGACATGGCCACTATTTTCGGTCGTTATGAGCGTGCTAATGGACGTTTGGACGACATGGAAGTGTCTGATGAAATAAACGCCTGCTCAGTAGAAATCGAAGTGGACGTTGATGGTGTGAAAGAGCCATGGCTCCTCATGTTCAAAAATGAAACCCACAACCACCCAACTGAGATTGAGCCATTTGGTGGGGCGGCTACTTGTATCGGTGGTGCTATTCGTGACCCATTATCAGGTCGCTCATATGTTTACCAAGCTATGCGTATCTCAGGTGCTGGAGATATTACCACACCGATTTCAGAAACTCGCGCTGGGAAGTTGCCACAACAAGTCATTTCTAAAACAGCGGCTCATGGTTATTCTTCATATGGTAACCAGATTGGGCTTGCGACGACCTACGTTCGTGAGTATTTCCACCCAGGCTTTGTAGCTAAACGTATGGAACTTGGTGCCGTTGTTGGTGCGGCTCCTAAGGGCAATGTTGTCCGTGAAAAACCGGAAGCGGGCGATGTCATTATCCTTCTTGGTGGTAAGACAGGCCGTGATGGTGTCGGTGGCGCGACAGGTTCTTCTAAGGTTCAAACAGTTGAGTCTGTAGAGACTGCTGGAGCTGAGGTTCAAAAAGGGAATGCCATCGAAGAACGTAAGATTCAGCGCCTCTTCCGTAATGGTGATGTCACTCGTCTCATCAAGAAATCCAACGACTTTGGTGCTGGTGGTGTCTGTGTAGCCATCGGTGAATTGGCAGACGGTCTTGAAATCGACCTTAACAAGGTGCCTCTTAAATACCAAGGCTTGAATGGTACCGAAATTGCCATCTCTGAATCGCAAGAACGTATGGCGGTTGTGGTGCGTCCTGAAGACGTAGATGCCTTTGTTGAAGAATGTAACAAAGAGAATATTGACGCTGTTGTGGTTGCGACAGTGACTGAAAAACCAAATCTAGTCATGCACTGGAATGGTGAGACAATCGTGGACTTGGAGCGTCGTTTCCTTGATACCAATGGTGTGCGCGTGGTCGTCGATGCCAAAGTTGTGGACAAGGATGTCACACTCCCAGAAGAACGTCAAACATCTGCTGACACACTTGAAGCAGATACCCTTACGGTTCTATCTGACCTCAACCATGCGAGTCAAAAAGGATTACAGACTATCTTTGACTGCTCTGTTGGACGCTCAACGGTTAATCACCCACTTGGTGGTCGTTACCAACTCACACCAACTGAGGCATCTGTGCAGAAATTGCCAGTTCAACACGGTGTGACTCATACTGCGTCAGTCATGGCTCAAGGATTCAACCCATATGTAGCTGAATGGTCTCCATACCACGGTGCTGCCTATGCGGTGATCGAAGCAACTGCTCGTTTGGTTGCTGCTGGTGCCAACTGGTCTAAGGCTCGCTTCTCTTACCAAGAGTACTTCGAGCGCATGGACAAACAAGCTGAGCGTTTTGGTCAGCCAGTAGCAGCTCTCCTAGGCTCTATCGAGGCACAAATTCAGCTTGGTTTGCCATCTATCGGTGGTAAGGACTCTATGTCTGGTACTTTTGAAGAATTGACAGTGCCACCAACCTTGGTCGCTTTTGGGGTGACGACGGCAGATAGCCGTAAGGTCCTCTCTCCAGAGTTCAAAACTGCTGGTGAAAATATCTACTACATCCCAGGTCAAGCCCTCTCTGCAGAAATTGATTTTGACTTGATTAAGTCTAACTTTGCTCAGTTTGAAGACATCCAAGCTGGTCACAAAGTGATTTCTGCATCAGCTGTCAAATATGGTGGTGTGGTTGAAAGTTTGGCACTTGCTACTTTTGGAAATCATATCGGTGCAGAAGTAACCTTGCCTGAACTTGAAACGGCTTTGACAGCTCAATTGGGTGGATTTGTCTTTACATCTCCTGAAGAAATTGCTGGAGTAGAGAGAATCGGTCAAACGAAAGCAGACTTTACACTCCTTGTCAACGGTGTGAAGCTAGATGGACACAAACTTGACAGTGCCTTCCAAGGAAAACTGGAAGAAGTTTACCCAACAGAATTTGCCCAAGCGAAAGAACTAGCTGAAGTACCAGCTGTGGCATCAGATGTTGTGATTAAAGCTAAAGAAAAAGTTGAAAAACCGGTGGTCTATATCCCAGTCTTCCCAGGAACCAACTCAGAATATGACTCAGCCAAGGCATTTGAAAAAGAAGGCGCAGAGGTTAACTTGGTGCCATTCGTGACACTCAATGAAGAAGCTATTGTCAAGTCAGTTGAAACTATGGTTGACAACATCGGCAAGGCTAACATCCTCTTCTTTGCAGGTGGTTTCTCAGCTGCGGACGAACCAGATGGCTCAGCTAAGTTTATTGTCAATATCCTTCTTAATGAAAAAGTGCGTGCAGCTATTGATAGCTTTATCGCCCGTGGTGGCTTGATTATCGGTATCTGTAATGGATTCCAGGCTTTGGTCAAATCAGGCCTCCTACCATACGGAAACTTTGAAGATGCTACTAGTACTAGCCCAACCCTCTTCTACAATGATGCCAACCAACACGTGGCCAAGATGGTAGAAACTCGCATTGCCAATACCAACTCGCCATGGTTGGCTGGTGTGCAAGTGGGTGATATCCACGCCATTCCTGTTTCGCACGGTGAAGGGAAATTTGTCGTGACGGCTGAGGAATTTGCAGAGCTTCGTGTCAATGGACAAATCTTCAGCCAATATGTTGATTTCGAAGGCAAACCTAGCATGGATTCTAAGTACAATCCGAATGGTTCTGTCCATGCCATCGAAGGAATTACCAGCAAGAACGGTCAAATCATCGGTAAGATGGGACACTCAGAACGTTATGAAGACGGTCTTTTCCAAAACATCCCAGGAAATAAAGACCAGCACCTGTTCGCGTCGGCGGTTAAATACTTTACTGGAAAATAAGACTTGCAGATTTTCTAATAGATGGTATCAGTAATGTAAAAGTCATGTAGATTTAGCTCTTGGTGCTACACAAATAAAAATTAGGTATATAAAATGACATACGAAGTAAAATCTCTTAATGAAGAATGTGGTGTTTTCGGTATCTGGGGACATCCAGATGCTGCTAAATTGACCTATTTTGGTCTCCATAGTCTTCAGCACCGTGGTCAGGAGGGGGCAGGAATCCTCTCCAATGATCAGGGACAATTGAAGCGCCATCGTGACATGGGACTTTTATCAGAAGTCTTCAGAAATCCTGCTAATTTGGATAAATTGACGGGAACTGGTGCGATTGGGCATGTGCGTTACGCGACTGCTGGCGAAGCTTCTGTAGATAATATCCAGCCTTTCCTCTTCCGTTTTCACGATATGCAGTTTGGTTTGGCTCATAATGGAAATCTAACCAATGCAGCCTCTCTCAAGAAAGAACTGGAACAAAGAGGAGCGATTTTCAGCGCGACTTCGGACTCGGAAATCTTGGCTCACCTCATTCGTCGGAGTCACAATCCTAGTCTGATGGGCAAAATCAAGGAAGCGCTCAGCCTAGTTAAAGGTGGGTTTGCCTATATTTTGCTGTTTGAGGATAAGTTGATTGCTGCTCTTGACCCAAATGGTTTCCGTCCCCTTTCTATCGGGAAAATGGCCAACGGAGCAGTGGTTGTTTCCTCTGAAACCTGTGCTTTTGAGGTTATTGGTGCAGAATGGATTCGCGATTTGAAGCCAGGTGAGATTGTGATCATTGATGACAAGGGCATCCAGTATGATAGCTATACAGATGATACTCAGTTAGCAATCTGTTCTATGGAATATATCTATTTTGCTCGCCCTGATTCTAACATTCATGGTGTCAATGTCCATACGGCACGTAAACGTATGGGTGCCCAATTGGCGCGTGAATTCAAGCACGAGGCGGATATCGTGGTCGGTGTGCCCAATTCTTCCCTCAGCGCGGCTATGGGATTTGCGGAAGAATCAGGTTTACCAAACGAAATGGGCCTCATCAAGAACCAATACACCCAACGTACCTTTATCCAACCGACTCAAGAATTGCGGGAGCAAGGGGTGCGGATGAAACTATCTGCTGTTTCAGGTGTTGTCAAAGGCAAGCGTGTGGTTATGATTGATGACTCTATTGTACGTGGGACGACCTCTCGTCGTATCGTTCAGCTCTTGAAAGAAGCGGGTGCAACTGAGGTTCACGTTGCTATTGGTAGTCCAGCGCTAGCTTATCCATGCTTCTACGGGATTGATATCCAGACTCGTCAGGAGCTGATTGCGGCCAATCATACGGTCGAAGAAACGCGTCAAATCATTGGGGCGGATAGCCTGACCTATCTTTCTGTTGAAGGATTGATTGAGTCGATTGGGATTGAAACAGATGCGCCAAATGGTGGTCTCTGTGTCGCTTACTTTGACGGTGACTACCCAACACCTCTCTACGACTACGAAGAAGACTATCGTCGAAGTTTGGAAGAAAAGACTAGTTTTTACAAATAGACGAAAAATCCTCCATTAAAGAAAAGGAATAAATAAATGACAAAAAATGCTTATGCTCCACGTCTCACTACTGACTAAAAGCTAAAGCATTTGTCAGTAGACGCTTTCTCCTATGGGACCAAAGCTAGAGACCTGACTAGTATTTTTAGATAAAATAATTGTTTATCTAAAAATACGTCGCAATCTTTCCCAAAAAAAGAAAAGGAAAAATAAAATGGCAAATAAAAATGCGTACGCTCAATCTGGTGTGGATGTTGAAGCGGGTTATGAAGTTGTTGAACGAATCAAAAAGCACGTGGCTCGTACGGAGCGTGCAGGTGTCATGGGAGCTCTGGGTGGCTTTGGTGGTATGTTTGACCTTTCAAAGACTGGGGTTAAAGAACCCGTTTTGATTTCAGGGACTGATGGTGTCGGAACCAAGCTCATGCTGGCTATCAAGTACGACAAGCACGATACTATTGGTCAGGACTGTGTGGCCATGTGTGTCAATGATATCATTGCTGCAGGTGCGGAGCCCCTCTATTTCCTTGACTACGTCGCAACTGGCAAGAATGAACCAGCTAAGCTAGAACAAGTGGTTGCTGGTGTGGCAGAAGGTTGTGTGCAGGCAGGCGCTGCCCTCATCGGTGGGGAAACAGCTGAAATGCCTGGTATGTATGGTGAAGATGACTACGACTTGGCTGGTTTTGCAGTCGGCGTAGCTGAAAAATCTCAAATCATAGACGGTTCAAAAGTAGCTGAAGGTGATGTCCTTCTCGGGCTTGCTTCGAGTGGTATTCACTCAAATGGTTTCTCACTCGTGCGTCGTGTTTTTACCGACTACACAGGTGAGGAAGTCTTGCCAGAATTGGAAGGCAAGCAACTCAAGGAAGTTCTTCTTGAGCCGACTCGTATCTATGTCAAGGCTGTTTTGCCACTCATCAAGGAAGAGTTAGTCAACGGTATTGCCCACATCACTGGTGGTGGCTTTATCGAAAATGTCCCTCGTATGTTTGCAGCTGACTTGGCTGCTGAGATTGAAGAAGACAAGGTTCCCGTGCTTCCAATTTTCAAAGCCCTTGAAAAATACGGTCAGATCAAACATGAGGAAATGTTTGAAATCTTCAATATGGGTGTGGGGCTTATGCTGGCAGTTAGCCCTGAAAATGTAAGTCGTGTCAAGGAATTGTTGGATGAACCAGTCTATGAAATTGGTCGTATCGTCAAGAAAGAAAACGAAAGTGTCATCATCAAATGAAAAAAATAGCGGTTTTTGCCTCTGGTAATGGCTCAAATTTTCAGGTGATTGCTGAAGAATTTCCAGTAGAGTTTGTCTTTTCAGACCATCGTGACGCCTATGTGCTCGAACGTGCAGACAAACTCGGTGTTCTGTCCTATGCTTTTGAACTCAAGGAGTTTGAGAGTAAGGCAGACTACGAAGCAGCACTTGTGGAGCTCTTGGAAGAACATCAGATTGACTTGGTTTGTCTAGCAGGCTACATGAAAATCGTTGGGCCAACCTTATTGGCGGCTTATGAAGGTCGGATTGTCAACATTCATCCAGCCTACCTGCCAGAATTTCCAGGAGCTCATGGGATTGAGGATGCTTGGAATGCTGGCGTTGCTGAGAGCGGCGTGACCATTCATTGGGTGGATTCAGGTGTGGATACAGGAAAGGTTATCAAACAAGTGCGTGTGCCACGACTAGCTGATGATACGATTGACAGTTTTGAAACTCGGATTCATGAGGCAGAGTACAAGTTGTATCCAGAGGTTCTGGATAGCTTGGGAGTTGCACGAAAATAACATCGAAGTCAAGTTTTGATTGCGCAATCTTGCTAGGGGAAAAAATGATTGAGCTGAAATTAGTAGATGAGAGCAGTTTTCAGGCAGTGCTGGATTTGAAAATATCTGAAGCTGATGAACGAGCACGTTTTGTGGCTCCAAATGTACGCTCTTTAGCTGACGCATGGCTCTACCGGGAAAATGAAGATGTGTTTCCGAGGGCAATCTATTGGGATAAGCAAGTGGTTGGCTTTCTCCTGCTGGAAATAGACAAGGATGAAGCAGAATACTTTATCTGGCGGATAATGATTGGTCAGCAGTACCAAGGAAGAGGTTATGGTCGAAAAGCCTTGGAAGTTCTAATCAAAGAGGCTCAGATGGATAGCACTTGCAATCATATTATCGCAGATTATGTGGTTGGAAATGAAAAAATGAAGCACCTGTTGACTAGTTTGGGTTTTCAGGAAACAGGATTTATAGAAGAAAATAACGAAGTCGCTATGCGCTTGGACCTAAAGAAAGAGGAATAGAATGACGAAAAAAGCTTTAATCAGCGTCTCAGACAAAGCGGGCATTGTTGAATTTGCCCAAGAACTTAAAAAACTTGGTTGGGAGATTATCTCGACAGGTGGGACCAAGGTTGCCCTTGATAATGCTGGGGTGGAGACAGTTGCCATCGATGATGTGACGGGCTTCCCAGAGATGATGGATGGTCGTGTTAAGACCCTTCATCCAAATATCCACGGTGGGCTCCTCGCTCGTCGTGACTTGGATAGTCATCTGGAAGCGGCCAAAGACAATCAAATCGATCTCATTGACCTTGTAGTGGTCAATCTCTACCCATTCAAGGAAACCATTCTCAAACCAGACGTGACGTACGCGGATGCGGTTGAGAACATCGATATCGGTGGGCCATCTATGCTTCGTTCAGCAGCTAAAAACCATGCCAGCGTGACGGTTGTGGTAGACCCTGCTGACTATGCAGTGGTTTTGGACGAGTTGTCAGCCAATGGTGAAACGACTTACGAAACTCGCCAACGTTTAGCAGCCAAGGTTTTCCGTCACACAGCGGCTTATGATGCCTTGATTGCAGAGTATTTTACAGCTCAAGTGGGTGAAAGCAAACCTGAAAAGTTGACCTTGACCTATGATCTCAAACAAGCCATGCGTTACGGTGAGAACCCTCAACAAGACGCGGACTTCTATCAAAAAGCTTTGCCGACTGACTACTCGATTGCATCCGCTAAACAGCTTAACGGGAAAGAATTGTCATTCAACAATATCCGCGATGCGGATGCTGCTATTCGTATCATCCGTGACTTCAAAGACCGTCCAACCGTTGTGGCTCTCAAACACATGAACCCGTGCGGTATCGGTCAAGCTGACAACATCGAAACTGCTTGGGACTACGCCTATGAATCTGACCCAGTGTCTATCTTTGGTGGGATTGTCGTTCTCAACCGTGAGGTGGATGCTGCAACAGCTGAGAAGATGCACGGCGTTTTCCTCGAGATCATCATCGCACCGAGCTATACGGATGAGGCGCTAGTTATTTTGACCAATAAAAAGAAAAACTTGCGTATCCTTGCCTTGCCATTTGATGCTCAAGAAGCGAGTGAAGCGGAAGCTGAATATACTGGTGTGGTCGGTGGACTTCTCGTGCAAAATCAAGATGTGGTGAAAGAAAGCCCAGCTGACTGGCAAGTGGTGACCAAACGCCAGCCAACTGAGACAGAAGCGACTGCTCTTGAGTTCGCTTGGAAGGCTATTAAGTACGTCAAATCAAACGGTATCATCGTGACCAATGACCACATGACGCTTGGTGTTGGCCCAGGTCAAACTAACCGTGTGGCTTCTGTTCGTATTGCCATTGACCAAGCTAAAGACCGTCTTGACGGCGCTGTCCTTGCTTCGGATGCCTTCTTCCCATTTGCGGATAACGTGGAAGAAATCGCCAAAGCAGGTATCAAGGCCATCATCCAGCCAGGTGGGTCCGTCCGTGACCAAGAGTCTATCGAAGCGGCAGACAAATATGGCTTGACTATGATCTTCACAGGCGTAAGACATTTTAGACATTAAGATTTTATTCATTTTCCGTTAAATTTATTTTATCGTATACCAGTATTAATGATAAAAATTTTTAAAATATAGAAAAAGCACTCAAATCAAAGTTGAGCGCTTTTTTGATAGTTTAAGTTACACAAACTGTGCAGATTCTTCTATAAAAAATTTATCTTAATTTCTTTCATTCAAAAGCTTGTCCAATAGTAAATCCTTTCTGACACTGTCAACGATTCTATAATTAGCTTGCCATAGTGTTTTGCTTTTTCCAACTTGTTGAGGGTTAGTATCTGTGTCGAAAGTATTTTGTACCAGTCTTGTTCCAGCGATGTTCCATACATCTTTAGGATCGAATTCCCAACTGATTTTTCCGTCGGACTCTCTAAGTAATGCTCTAAAGGCACCGAAAATAGGCATCAAAAAACCAGTAGAGATATTGTAATTGATAGATTGTTCAGTGAAGTCGGTATAATAACTTCCAGATCCCTCAACTCCACGAATTCTTCCGAATGCTGTATTCTTTCCTTCAGAATTTTTGTATTCTTGGTATTTGTTAGGAAGTTCCTTTTGAATTAGCTCATAAAGATCAACTAGGTCAGGGAGAAAAGGTGCTAATTTTTCATAGATATTATTGTCTGTTCCGAATTCCTTTTGATAATCTTTGAATACTGCTTGTTTTCCAGAATATGCAGATACTGGTGCAGTACTATCGTCTGGAAAACGTTTAATATTGAAAGTAAACATCAAACGAATTAATTCAGAAATTGGAATTCTTTTATTATCGTTATCTTTATAAGCAATTTCTGAGGCGTATTGTTCATTTAACAACGAGTCTTTAATTAGATCAAACTTATCATCTAGTTCAAATAATGCGATATCACTAACTTGAGCAGAAGTGTTTCGTGCATCGGCTATACGTGACACGGTCAATTGTTCACCGACAATAATTTCAAGTTTGACAAACTTATCTAATCCGGAGTGAATTTGATCTCTATTATCTATAATCGCTTTGTATGTATGACCACCATCCAGAATTCCGTAATTTTGAGGGTCATCTCCTAAATCTAAAGATACTAAATTTTGATTGGGTGTGAATTTGAATCGTTTAGCAACAATTACTATTCCTCGATTATTGATGTCGAAATCAGTATCAGGCGATTTGACAGCGTTAATTAACGATTTGGCAACCGCTGTAGTCATTTTAGGTTGTCTTGGATTGACTTCCATCGGTAAGTTGGAAGGGAGATCTCTAAAGTTGAGATATACAAAATAAGTAGTGACACCTTTTTGTGAAGGGGATTCGATAGTTCGAACAGCGCTAGCTTTAAAATTAAATGTTGAGCTCATAGTAAGCCTCCTAAAAATTTATTCAGCAAGTTGATTTTTCAATTGCTATACTAGTATTATATCTTTTTTAAAAAAAGAAACAATGAACCTAGGTTCTGTTTATGTTATAATAAAAATATGACTTTGAGAAAAAATGAAACACAACACAGAGAAATAGGAAATTTAATAAGAAAACATAGAGCGAGTTTAACAGACTTACCAAAATCTAGACAGGGATTTATAGATGATCGAAGCCAAAAATTTTTTGATTGTGATGATTGGATTAGTGAAAAGACGCTATGTAACTACGAAAATGGTAAAAATATTCCATCGTTAGAAAATATTCGTAACTTATCTATTGCTTTAGAAATTGATGAGCTTGAATTTGTTAAAGAAATATTGGACTTACTTTAATCAATTTCTATTTGAACTTAGATTTCCAAAACCAGTCTATATTAAGAATTTAATTTATAAGCATATTCTATCGAAGCTGCTGATAAATACGGCTTGACTATGGTCTTCACAGGAGTGAGACATTTTAGACATTAAGAAAGTTAAAGGGAAGAAAACAGTTTCTTTCCTTTTTTGCGTAAAAATGCGGAGTGAAACAAGATTAAAACGAACGTTTGTGATATAATGTTAGTAAATAATTCGCAAAAGAGGTTGAGGAATGAAGCTGTTAGTTGTTGGTTCGGGTGGTCGTGAACATGCGATTGCTAAGAAGTTGCTTGAGTCAAAAGACGTTGAAAAAGTATTTGTAGCTCCTGGGAATGACGGGATGACTCTGGATGGTCTGGAATTGGTAAATATCTCTATTTCCGAACATTCTAAATTGATTGACTTCGCAAAGGCCAACGATATCGCTTGGACCTTTATCGGGCCAGATGATGCCCTTGCTGCTGGTATCGTGGATGATTTTAATCAAGCTGGGCTTAAGGCCTTTGGTCCGACAAGATTGGCAGCGGAGCTGGAGTGGTCCAAGGATTTTGCTAAGGAAGTCATGGTCAAGTACGGCGTTCCGACAGCAGCCTATGGCACATTCTCAGACTTTGAGAAAGCCAAGGCCTATATCGAAAAGAAGGGGGCGCCTATCGTAGTCAAGGCAGACGGTTTGGCTCTTGGGAAAGGTGTCGTCGTTGCTGAGACAGTCGAGCAAGCGGTCGAAGCCGCTCATGAGATGCTTTTGGACAATAAATTTGGTGACTCAGGTGCGCATGTGGTCATCGAGGAATTCCTTGAAGGGGAGGAATTTTCACTCTTTGCCTTTGTCAATGGGGACAAGTTTTACATCATGCCAACGGCTCAGGATCACAAACGTGCCTACGACGGGGACAAGGGTCCTAACACTGGTGGGATGGGAGCTTATGCGCCAGTCCCTCACTTGCCAGAGAGCGTAGTTGATACAGCGGTTGAGACTGTTGTCAAGCCAGTTCTTGAAGGCATGATTCAGGAAGGTCGCCCTTATCTGGGAGTTCTTTACGCAGGGCTTATCTTGACAGCTGATGGACCTAAGGTTATCGAGTTTAACGCTCGCTTCGGAGATCCTGAAACTCAGATTATCCTACCTCGTTTGACATCTGACTTTGCACAAAATATTACGGATATCCTCGATGGTAAGGAGCCAAACATCACATGGACGGATAAGGGTGTGACTCTGGGTGTGGTTGTCGCATCCAAGGGTTACCCGCTAGAATATGAAAAGGGTGTTGAATTGCCAGCTAAGACAGAAGGGGACATCATCACCTACTATGCAGGTGCTAAGTTTTCGGAAAATAGCAGAGCACTGCTGTCAAATGGTGGCCGTGTCTATATGCTCGTCACCATAGCAGCTACCGTCAAAGAAGCCCAAAACACTATCTACCAAGAACTTGACAAACAAGACACAGAAGGCCTCTTTTACCGAACTGATATCGGAAGCAAGGCAATTAAGTAAAGATATAAGAATAACGCGACGAAGTCGCCAAATACGATAATGGTCGCCGTGGTGAAAAGACCAGAACAGTTTCTGTTCTGGTCGGGGAAGCTTTGAGACCTTAGGCTCAAAGTTTAGTAATGAAACCGAAGGTTTGCTGCCGTCCCTCACAACTTAAGGTGATTGTTGAAAAAGAGGAAAAAGGAAAAGAAATGAAATCAGTAATTTCCATTATCATGGGCTCAAAATCCGACTGGGCAACCATGCAAAAAACCGCAGAAGTCCTAGATCGCTTTGGTGTAGCCTACGAAAAGAAAGTTGTTTCTGCACACCGTACACCAGACCTCATGTTTAAACATGCGGAGGAAGCACGTAGTCGCGGTATCAAGGTCATCATAGCGGGTGCTGGAGGCGCAGCCCATTTGCCAGGTATGGTCGCAGCTAAAACAACCCTTCCAGTCATTGGGGTGCCCGTCAAATCACGTGCCCTTAGTGGCGTGGACTCGCTCTATTCTATCGTTCAGATGCCGGGCGGTGTGCCTGTGGCGACAATGGCTATTGGTGAAGCTGGTGCGACAAATGCGGCTCTCTTTGCCCTCCGTCTCCTCTCAGTAGAGGACCAAGCTATTGCGACAGCTTTGGCAGATTTTGCAGAAGAACAAGGAAAAATCGCAGAGGAGTCGACGAATGAGCTCATCTAAAACAATCGGCATTATCGGTGGTGGTCAACTGGGTCAGATGATGGCCATTTCTGCTATCTATATGGGTCACAAGGTTATCGCGCTGGATCCTGCGGCGGATTGCCCGGCCTCTCGCGTTGCGGAAATCATCGTGGCTCCTTATGACGATGTGGATGCCCTTCGTCAGCTGGCGGACCGCTGTGATGTTCTCACTTATGAATTTGAAAATGTCGATGCCGACGGTTTGGATGCTGTTATCAAGGATGGACAACTCCCTCAAGGAACCGATCTACTTCGCATCTCCCAAAACCGGATTTTTGAAAAGGACTTCCTTTCTAACAAGGCTCAAGTAACGGTGGCTCCTTACAAGGTTGTAAATTCTAGTCAAGACTTGGCGGAGATTGACCTGTCCAAAAACTATGTCCTCAAGACTGCGACTGGTGGCTATGACGGGCATGGGCAAAAGGTCATTCGCTCAGAAGCAGACTTGGAAGAAGCCTATGAACTAGCAGACTCAGCAGATTGTGTCTTGGAAGAATTTGTCAATTTTGACCTTGAAATTTCTGTCATCGTGTCAGGAAATGGCAAGGACGTGACGGTTTTCCCAGTTCAGGAAAATATCCACCGTAACAACATCCTGTCAAAAACCATCGTGCCAGCTCGCATTTCAGAAAGTCTAGCTGAAAAAGCCAAAGCCATGGCTGTGCGAATTGCTGAACAACTTAACTTATCTGGAACGCTTTGCGTGGAAATGTTTGCGACCGCTGATGACATCATTGTCAATGAAATTGCCCCACGACCACACAACTCTGGGCACTACTCTATCGAAGCTTGTGACTTTTCACAATTTGATACACATATTCTGGGCGTTCTGGGAGCACCATTACCAGCTATCAAACTGCATGCCCCAGCCGTTATGTTTAATGTCCTCGGCCAGCATGTCGAGGCTGCTGAAAAATATGTCACAGAAAATCCAAGCGCCCACCTCCACATGTATGGTAAAATAGAAGCGAAGCACAACCGCAAAATGGGGCATGTGACTTTGTTTAGTGATGCGCCGGATGAGGTTGAGGAGTTTGGGAAAGGAATTGATTGGTAGGTGAAGACTATGATTCAAATCATTGTTAACGCTTTTGTTGAAAAGGATAAGACTGGAGCAGTCGTTGAAGTCTTGTATGCTAGTAGTGATCACGAAAAGGTAAAGGCTAAATATGAAGAGCTAGTTGTTCAATATCCTGAAAACTATTTAGCAATTTATGATTTACCATTGGATACCGATCTCAATGAATTACTACACTATCCATCTGTGTTTATTGGAAAAGAGGAGTTTGAGTAGAAATCTTGGTTTACCTAGATAGCTTATTCCCAACAGCTTAAGAAGAAAGGAAAAATTAACAATATGATCGACCGTTACTCTCGCCCTGAGATGGCGAACATTTGGAGTGAAGAAAATAAATACCGTGCTTGGCTTGAGGTGGAAATCTTAGCTGACGAGGCATGGGCTGAGTTGGGGGAAATCCCTAAGGAAGATGTGGCCTTGATTCGTGAGAAAGCGGACTTTGACATCGACCGTATTTTGGAGATTGAGCAGGAGACTCGTCACGATGTGGTTGCCTTCACACGTGCGGTTTCTGAGACTCTTGGTGAAGAGCGCAAGTGGGTCCATTATGGTTTGACTTCTACCGATGTGGTAGATACGGCCTACGGTTACCTCTACAAGCAGGCCAACGACATCATCCGTCGTGACCTTGAAAATTTCACCAAGATCATCGCTGATAAGGCTAAGGAGCACAAGTTCACCATCATGATGGGGCGTACCCACGGTGTGCACGCTGAGCCTACAACCTTTGGTCTGAAATTGGCGACTTGGTATAGCGAAATGAAGCGCAACATCGAGCGTTTCGAGCATGCGGCTGCTGGAGTGGAAGCTGGTAAGATTTCGGGTGCAGTTGGGAACTTTGCCAACATCCCACCATTCGTTGAGCAATACGTCTGCGACAAATTGGGTATTCGTGCTCAAGAAATCTCTACACAGGTCCTTCCTCGTGACCTTCACGCTGAGTACTTTGCGGTTCTTGCCAGTATCGCGACTTCAATCGAACGTATGGCGACTGAGATTCGTGGCTTGCAAAAATCTGAACAACGTGAAGTAGAAGAGTTCTTTGCCAAAGGGCAAAAAGGTTCATCTGCTATGCCTCACAAACGCAACCCTATCGGTTCTGAGAACATGACAGGTCTTGCGCGTGTTATCCGTGGTCACATGATTACGGCCTATGAAAATGTCGCTCTTTGGCACGAACGAGACATTTCCCATTCATCAGCTGAGCGTATCATCACACCGGACACGACCATTTTGATTGACTACATGCTCAATCGTTTTGGAAATATCGTCAAGAATTTGACGGTTTTCCCTGAAAACATGATTCGCAACATGAATTCAACATTTGGTTTGATTTTCAGCCAACGCGCTATGTTGACCTTGATTGAAAAAGGAATGACCCGTGAGCAAGCCTATGACTTGGTGCAACCAAAAACGGCCTACTCTTGGGACAATCAAGTGGACTTCAAACCACTTCTTGAGGAAGACCCAGAAGTAACTTCACGCCTCACACAAGAAGAAATCGACGAAATTTTCAATCCTCTTTATTACACTAAACGAGTGGATGATATCTTTGACCGTCTTGGACTGGGTGATTAATTAAAAAAAGAGGCTGGGTATCCAGTCTCTTTAAAATCATAAAACCGCATATTATCAGGTGTTGACATACCTTGATGATATGCGGTTTATTTTGGAAAGATTTATTTCTTTTTCTTCTGAAATTGAGTTTTATACTCAGCTCTCATTAGGTTTTAGGATATAAATCTTTCATTTTATCTTATTGAATCCATTCGCCGTCAGCATTTACAGCGTAGCCATCAATTGTTGTGTTGACAGCTAAGGCTCCTGAAGGGTATGAATAATACCATTTATCTCCAACTTGGAACCAACCGGTTTTCATTGTACCTGAATTGTCAAGATAATACCATGTATCTCCTTGGTTGACCCAGCCGGTTTGCATGGCACCTGAGTCGTTGAGATAGTACCATGATCCACCTTGATCGATCCAACCAGTTTGCATAGCACCTGAGTTATCAAGATAATACCATGTACCATTCACTTTCTGCCAACCAGTTTGCATAACACCAGTTTCATCTAAGTAGTACCATGCTCCGTCTTTAACCCAACCGGTCTTCACTTTATCTGCATGATCATAGTAATACCATTTGCTTTCAATTAATTTCCATCCAGGTTTACTATTTTTGCCATCTGCTAATTGATGAGTGATTCCGTTAGCAGAGTTAGATTCAGCCTTAGGCCCGCTTTCAACAACTACTTTGAAAGGAGTTTCTGTTCGGCTAGTCTCTTCCTTAGGAATGTCTAGTATAGGTTTTTCTTCTGCGATTGGAGCAAGGCCGTTCTCATCGCCGACATGTGTAATTGGTGCTCCGAATTCCACAATTTGATCGACAGGTTCTTTGGTTACTTGACTATCTAGAACGGTTTCACTAGCCTTTCCATTTTCAGTAAGAACAGATACGTAAGAAGTGCGTTCACCTAGAACTCCAGCTTTGACAACTTTTTCTTGGCCTGCTGGGAGATTCGGATTCTCTTTTCGAATGATTTTAAACGGAATAGTTTCTGTCTTCACAACTAGTTCAGGCTTGGTTTCAACGTTAGCAGCTAGTTCATTTTCATCTAGGCTTCCTGAATGAGTTGCAGCTGGTTTGAGACCTTGAAGAGCGGCCTTGAGCTTACCTACTAGTGCGTCTAATTCAGCTTGTTTGCTGCGGTTGAGGTTAAGGTTCAGTCCATCTTTTGCTGCCTTGAGTGCAGCTAGGCTCTCTGTGCTGTATCCGTCTAAGTTTGTAGGAATTTTAGCTAATTCTTCACGGAGAGCATTATAATTAGCACGGAAGTAGTCTTTGTTGTGGTCTGCAAAGGCAGTCATGAGTTCAAAGATTTCCTCTTCCTTGTACTCAGCACTTGGTCTATCTGCCCAGATTGAAAGCATACTTCCAACTGTTGGAAGGTCTACTTCAGGATATTTGGTAGAAGCTAGTTGATTGAATGGTGTTTTTCCAGTATTCTCAATAGCTTTTTTGAGGAAACCACCACCATCTTCTGGTTTTTGGCCGAGAATGTAGTACCAGTCACCGTTGGTATTCAAGAACTTATAACCCTTGCTTGCTAGATATTGAGGTGAAGCAAGGTTGTAGCCCCACCAGCCTTTAGACCAGTAAGAAATCAAGACATCTTTATCAAATTCAGCATCGTCCTTGTCTTCATAATAGAAACCATCGTTGAAGGCCATTGGTTGTAGCCCTCTTTCCTTGGCCATAGCAGCTAGGCTGTTAGAATAGTCTGCGAACTTGTTATAGAGTCCATACCATTTGAGGTAGTACCAACCTTGGGCGTTGGTCGCATCATTGGCATACTCATCTGTACCATAGTTGAAAATCTTTGATTTATCAGCAAAGTAATCCATATACTTACCGATAAGGGCTTTGGTAAAGTTAAGGGCTTCTTGATTTTCAAGGTCCATGGTTGTTTTTGAGACCTTATCAAAGTTGGCTTGAGGATTCGCGATGCCAAGTTTTTCCATGGCGACCAGCATAGCATCCATATGTCCTGGGCTATTAATAGCTGGAATCAGACCAATACCTTTTTCCTTAGCGTATTTGGCAAGTTCTGTCACTTCTGCCTGTGTCAGTGCAGTACCGTTTGGATCGTCGTAGTAAGCTTTAGTTCCTTCGATAATAGCTTTTTTAACGTCATCACTAGCATAGGTTTTTCCGTTTGCAGTAATGGTCATATCATCGAGTAGGAAGCGAAGGCCATCATTTCCTAGAAGGAGGTGGGCATCAGAGTAGCCGAGCTCGCTCGCCTTGTCTACGATGCGTTTGAGTTGATCTAGAGAGAAGTATTTGCGACCTGCATCGATGGAAATGACTTTATTCTTATTAAGTTTTTCAAGTTCGCGTTTAGCATCCTCTTCTTTTTGTGCTTCTGGAGTTAAAGCCAAGTTTTTAATAGCATCTTGAAGGCTTGCGATTGCTTGATCAATCGTATCCTGTTGAGCACGGCTGAGATTGCTATCGAGTGAACGGATGGCTTTCTCAGCTTCTTTGACAGCAGCAAAACTTTCAGCAGTATAGCGGTTAGAGTCTTTTGGTATAGTTTCTAGTGCTTTTTCTGCAGGTTGATAGTTGGCTGCGAAGTATTCAGCGTTGGCATTTGCAAAATGACGCATGAGTTTGAAGAGACGTGATGGAGAATAGCGTGCTGATGGAGTATCTGCCCAAGCAGCTACCATACCACCGATGAACGGAATATCTGCTCCTTCAGATTTTGGTACAGAAGTGATTGGAGTGTTCTTGATTCCATTGAGTCCTTGGTCCAGGTTGTACCAACCTTGGCCGTCGGCATTTCGTCCGAGAACATAGTACCAAGCATCGTTGGTATTAAGGATTTGGTGACCTTTTTCAACTAGAAGTTTAGAAGAAGCGACGTCGTATCCGCCCCATCCACCAGTCCACATAGAAACGATGATATCTTTGTCAAAACTACCAAAGCTTGTATCGCTATTGTAGTAGATTCCATCGTTGAAGGCCATTGGTTTGAGACCGTGAGATTTTACAATACGAGCAAGGTCATTGGCGTAAGAGATGAATTTCTCATATCCTTTTTCAGGGTAGCCTTCATTTGGATAATATTTATCAGCTTGAAGCACGCTCCAACCTTTAGCATTGGTTGCATCATTGGCATATTCATCTAAACCAATATTGAAGATTTCAGATTTCTTAGAGAAGTAGTTAGCGTATTTGTCAATCAAAGTTTTTGTAAAATCAACTGCTTGTTTATTATTTAAGTCAACAGTTCGTTCAGATTTTGTACCAAAATAATCAAAGTTAGGATTTTCAATGCCAAGTTCTTTCATAGCATGGAGAATAGCATCCATATGTCCAGGACTATTGACAGTTGGAATCACTCCAATTCCTTTATCTTTGGCATAATTAATCAAATCTGTCATCTGACTTTCAGTGAGATGGTTACCATTTGGATCATCGTAATAAGCATTTGTTCCATTTTCAATGGCGCGTTTGACATCATCACTCGAGTAGGTTTTATCGCCCACTTTCATAGACATATCATCCAGCATGAAACGGAGGCCATCGTTCCCTACCAAGAGATGAAGATCTGTGTAACCATATTCTTTCGCTTTATCGATGATTTCTTTGAGCTGCTCAGGTGAGAAATATTTACGTCCGGCATCAATTGAAACGATTTTTCGTTTAGCTAATTTTTCGTTTTCAGTTGCAGCACCTTCCTTTCCTGCCTCTGTTGCCGGTTTGTCAGCCTCTGCTTTCGGTTCATCTTTCTTAGCATCTTTTTCAGCTGGTTTATCCTTGTCAGCTTCTGGTTTATCAGTCTTATCTGTATCCGACTCTTTAGAATTAGCCTCTTTCGGAACTTCCTTTTTAGGGCTAGTTTCCTCTGCCTTTTTATCGGTAGTTTCTTTTTCAGCAGAAGTTGGAGTTACCACTTCTTCTTTATCACTAGGAGTTGAACTAACTTCCTCTTGTGGTTTTTCTTCTGTTTTTGGAAGACTAGCTACCGTATCAGTAGTCGGAGTTTCCGTTTCTACAGTTTTTGGAGCTTCTGGTTGAAGCTCTGCTTTAGGTGTTTCCTCAGTCCGATTTTCGGATGGTTGAGGGGAATCGGAAACCGTATGGATGGTCGGTTGGTTTTCCGTAGTAGTAGGAGTAACTCCATCGGCTGCAACAGCCTGTGCTTGGAAGGCAAATCCAATTAGAACAGAAGCTGCTCCTACAGCGTATTTACGAATGGAAAAACGTTGTTGTTTTTCTTGTTTCATTGCAAAACCTCCTGATTGTATTTTATATTGATAGCGTTTACATAAAACAACACCCTTATTTTATTTCTTATATTAATAAGAGTCAAGAGGAGGTGATAAAAAACTATAATAAGTATAAAAAAATATAAAATTTAAGCTTAAGATTTCAGATTGGTTGTAAAAGAAACATATATATATTTAGTAGAAATTTTTTAGCCCTATTTCTATAAAATACTCTACAAACTATAGAATCTACTATAAAAGGTAAGCGCTACCTTTTTGGTATGGTATAATAAACATAGAAAAAGCCCAAGCAAGGCTTAGGCTTTCTTCTTAGTGATCACGGTCACATGAAATGAATTTGATTTTGTAGTAATCTGCGCGTTTATATGTTTCGCTGTATGCGAGAACTTGACCAGTAGACTCTAGTTTAGTAGTCTTGGTTTGTAAAACGGTTGGGAATTGTTCATCGACTCCGAGGATCGAAGCCGCATGTTCTGGAGTTGGAAATGCTATTTCATTGATTTCTTCAAAATGTTCATCATTCATGTGAATGTGGTAATCCAATTTGAAACGGTTATAGATAGAGCTATAATATTCAAGATTTGGATAATTTGCGTTGATGTATTGTTCTGGGATGTAAGATGTATGGTAGATGTACACAACACCACCTGTTTCGCGAACGCGTTCAATCTTGTAGTAGAACTGATCTCCGCGTAGTCCAAGTTTTTCTAAGTAGCTTAGTTTATTTCCACGCTCAATAGAAAGGACGGTAACTTTATCATCTTTAGTTTCAAAAACTTCTACATCTGAAAACTCTACGAGTTTGTGTTTGCGTGCGCGTGAAACGAATGTACCCTTTCCTTGTTGACGGACAATATAGCCATCCTTGGCAAGGTCGTTTAAAGCGCGAACAACTGTGATAGAACTAACATCATACATTGCAATCAATTCAGCTTCAGTGTAGAATTTATCTCCACTGGCAAATTGACCAGAAATGATTTTGTTCTTTAACTCATCTTTAATATATTGATACTTTGGAATTGCCATATTTTCACCTCGATTTTCCTTCTCCGTTAAAGATTTTACCATAAAACTGGAAAGAATAGTAGCCTTTTGAATAAAAAAATTAGAATAATAGGCTATAAGGTTAATTTACATAGGAATAAATAGAAAAACCTACATTTTTATACATGGTGCTAAAATGTTGTTATGACTATAGATTACAAGATTTTTATAAGTTTTTTGTGTAAAATTTAGTGAAAAATGAAAAAAATTGTGAAAACCTATTGACAAATGTAAGATATTGAGATATATTTACTATATCAACAAATGAAAGCGTAAACTTTATTGTCAGAAGGTAAGAATATGACACGATTTGAGATACGGGATGATTTTTATCTCGATGGAAAATCATTTAAGATTTTATCTGGCGCCATTCATTATTTTAGGGTTCCTCCAGAAGATTGGTATCATTCGCTCTATAACTTGAAGGCTCTTGGTTTTAATACAGTAGAGACTTATGTGGCCTGGAATTTACACGAGCCTCGTGAGGGTGAGTTTCACTTTGAAGGAGCTCTGGATTTGGAGCGATTTCTTCAGACAGCACAAGATTTGGGTCTCTACGCTATCGTTCGTCCGTCACCCTTCATCTGTGCGGAGTGGGAATTCGGTGGCTTACCAGCCTGGCTCTTAACAAAGAATATGAGACTTCGTTCCTCAGATCCTGCTTATATTGAAGCTATCGGTCGCTACTATGACCAGCTCTTGTCACGATTGGTGCCACATTTGTTGGACAAGGGTGGCAATATCATCATGATGCAGGTTGAAAATGAGTATGGTTCTTATGGCGAAGATAAGGCTTACCTAAGAGCAATTCGACAGTTGATGGAAGAGCGTGGCGTAACCTGTCCTCTCTTTACATCAGATGGTCCATGGAGAGCTACTCTGAAAGCTGGAACCTTAATCGAAGATGACCTCTTTGTAACAGGAAACTTTGGTTCTAAAGCTCCGTACAACTTTTCACAGATGCAGGAATTCTTTGATGAACATGGCAAGAAATGGCCGCTCATGTGTATGGAGTTCTGGGATGGCTGGTTCAATCGTTGGAAAGAACCGATTATCACACGGGATCCCAAAGAATTGGCAGATGCAGTTCGAGAAGTTTTGGAACAAGGCTCTATCAATCTTTACATGTTCCACGGTGGTACAAACTTTGGTTTCATGAATGGTTGCTCAGCTCGAGGGACTTTGGACCTGCCACAAGTTACATCTTATGATTACGATGCCCTTCTTGATGAAGAAGGAAATCCAACTGCCAAATATCTGGCAGTCAAGAAGATGATGGCAACACATTTTCCAGAGTATCCGCAGCTGGAACCACTCTACAAAGAGAGTATGGAGTTGGATGCTATTCCACTAGTTGAAAAAGTGTCCTTGTTTGAAACCTTGGATAGCTTGTCAAGTCCAGTAGAAAGCCTCTATCCTAAAAAGATGGAGGAGTTGGGACAAAGCTATGGCTATCTACTCTATCGAACAGAAACAAACTGGGATGCAGAAGAAGAAAGACTTCGTATCATTGACGGTCGAGATAGAGCTCAGCTTTATGTCGATGGTCAGTGGGTCGAAACCCAATATCAGACAGAAATTGGGGAAGATATTTTTTATCAAGGTAAAAAGAAAGCGCTATCTAGGTTAGATATCTTGGTAGAAAATATGGGACGTGTCAACTATGGACACAAGTTCTTAGCGGATACGCAACGTAAGGGAATTCGGACAGGGGTTTGTAAGGATTTGCACTTCTTACTAAACTGGAAACACTATCCACTCCCACTAGACAATCCTGAGAAAATTGATTTTTCAAAAGGATGGACAGAAGGACAACCAGCCTTTTATGCTTATGATTTTACAATCGAAGCGCCAAAAGATACTTACCTAGACTTGTCTGAGTTTGGTAAGGGAGTTGCCTTTGTCAATGGGCAGAATCTAGGACGTTTTTGGAACGTCGGCCCGACCCTCTCGCTTTATATCCCTCATAGCTACCTCAAGGAAGGTGCAAACCGCATTATTATCTTTGAGACAGAGGGTGAATATAAAGAAGAGATTCATTTAACTCGAAAACCTACACTAAAACATATAAAGGGGGAAAACTTATGACAATTGTAGGATGCCGTATCGATGGACGTTTGATCCACGGACAAGTAGCCAATCTTTGGGCTGGAAAACTAAATGTTTCACGTATTATGGTTGTAGATGACGAAGTTGTCAACAACGACGTTGAAAAGAGTGGTTTGAAACTCGCGACACCACCAGGTGTGAAATTGAGTATTTTGCCAATTGAAAAAGCGGCAGCCAATATTCTTGCTGGTAAATATGATAGCCAACGTCTCTTTATCGTGGCTCGTAAGCCAGACCGCTTCCTTGGTTTGGTCGAAGCAGGTGTACCACTTGAAACTCTCAATGTTGGGAATATGTCTCAAACACCAGAAACTCGTGCCATTACACGTTCTATCAATGTAGTGGACAAGGATGTGGAAGACTTCCACAAACTGGCAGAAAAAGGTGTTAAACTTACTGCTCAAATGGTTCCAAATGATCCAATTTCAGACTTTTTGAGCTTATTAAAATAGGAAAAAATTTTTAGGAGGTCATTGTTATGATACAATGGTGGCAAATTTTACTTCTCACTTTGTACTCAGCTTATCAAATCTGTGATGAGTTGACGATCGTTTCATCTGCAGGTTCCCCTGTATTTGCTGGTTTCATTACTGGTTTAATTATGGGAGATGTGACTACTGGTCTGCTTATCGGTGGTAACTTGCAACTGTTCGTTCTTGGGGTTGGTACCTTCGGTGGTGCTTCTCGTATCGACGCAACTTCTGGTGCGGTTCTTGCGACAGCCTTCTCTGTTTCACAAGGAATTGATGCATCACTGGCGATTACAACAATCGCTGTGCCAGTAGCAGCTCTCTTGACTTACTTCGACGTTCTTGGACGTATGACAACTACTTTCTTCGCTCACCGTGTGGATGCTGCAATCGAACGCTTTGACTATAAAGGTATTGAACGCAACTACTTGCTTGGTGCGATTCCTTGGGCTCTATCTCGTGCCCTTCCAGTCTTCTTTGCCCTTGCTTTTGGTGGTGCCTTCGTACAATCAGTGGTAGACTTCGTTGAAGCCTACAAATGGGTTGCAGATGGCTTGACACTTGCAGGACGTATGCTTCCAGGTCTTGGATTTGCAATCTTGCTTCGTTACCTTCCAGTTAAACGTAACCTTCACTACCTTGCTATGGGATTTGGTTTGACAGCTATGTTGACTGTTCTTTACTCATATGTAACAGGTCTTGGTGGCGCTGTTGCAGGTATTATCGGTACTCTACCTAAAGATGTTGCTGAAAAAATTGGTTTCGTGAACAACTTCAAAGGATTGTCTATGATTGGTATCTCTATCGTAGGTATCTTCCTAGCAGTGCTTCACTTCAAAAATAGCCAAAAAGTAGCTGTAGCAGCACCTTCTACACCATCAGAAAGTGGGGAAATCGAAGATGACGAATTCTAATTACAAACTTACAAAAGAAGATTTTAATCAAATCAACAAACGTAGCTTGTTTACTTTCCAATTGGGTTGGAACTACGAACGTATGCAAGCTTCTGGTTACCTTTACATGATCCTGCCTCAGTTGCGTAAAATGTATGGGGATGGCACTCCTGAATTGAAAGAAATGATGAAAGTTCATACTCAATTCTTCAATACTTCACCATTCTTCCATACCATTATCGCTGGTTTTGACCTTGCCATGGAAGAAAAAGATGGTGTGGGTGCAAAAGACGCCGTTAACGGTATCAAGACAGGTTTGATGGGACCATTCGCTCCTCTTGGGGATACAATCTTTGGTTCACTTGTACCTGCTATCATGGGTTCTATCGCAGCAACTATGGCTATCGCTGGCCAACCTTGGGGTATCTTCCTTTGGATTGCAGTTGCAGTAGCGTATGACATCTTCCGTTGGAAACAGTTGGAATTTGCCTATAAAGAAGGGGTTAACCTTATCAACAACATGCAAAGTACATTGACAGCTTTGATTGACGCTGCATCTGTACTTGGTGTCTTCATGATGGGTGCTCTTGTAGCCACAATGATCAACTTTGAAATTTCTTATAAATTGCCAATCGGTGAAAAAATGATTGACTTCCAGGACATCTTGAACTCAATCTTCCCACGCTTGCTTCCAGCAATCTTTACTGCCTTTATCTTCTGGTTGCTTGGTAAGAAAGGTATGACTTCTACAAAAGCAATTGGTATCATCATTGCTCTTGCATTAGGTCTTTCATTCATCGGTAAATTCTTACTTGGAATGGGCGCATAATCTATGGCTAAATCATTAATTTTGGTGAGTCATGGTCGCTTCTGTGAAGAACTTAAAGGTAGCACTGAAATGATCATGGGTCCACAGGACAACATTCATGCAGTAGCTCTTCTTCCAGAAGATGGCCCAGAAGAATTTACTGCAAAATTTGAAGCTGCTATTGAAGGTTTGGACGATTTCCTAGTTTTTGCGGATCTTCTCGGTGGAACACCATGTAACGTGGTGAGTCGCTTGATCATGGAAGGTCGCGACATCGAACTTTACGCAGGGATGAATCTTCCAATGGTGATTGAATTTATCAATGCGAGCCTTACAGGTGCAGATGCGGACTATAAGAACCGTGCTGCAGAAAGCATTGTGAAAGTCAATGACCTGTTAGCGAGTTTCGATGATGACGAAGATGAATAATACTCTTCGAAAATCTCTTTAAACCATACTAGTGTCGCCTTGCCGTATAGATGTTACTGACTTCGTCAGTTCTATCTGCAACCTCAAAGCAGTGCTTTGAGCAGCCTGCGGCTAGTTTGCTCTTTGATTTTCATTGAGTATACGATGTGACAACGTGAAAATCGTTAGAGCATTTTATATAGAATATACATGGGAATGGGGCTTACTCCCATTCCCATATTTAATAGAAAAAGAGGAATTCAATGCTACATTATACAAAAGAAGACTTGCTCGAATTGGGTGCAGAAATCACTACACGTGAAATCTACCAACAGCCTGATGTATGGAAAGAAGCTTTTGAATCTTATCGAGCAAAACGTGAAGAAATTGCAGCCTTCCTACAAGGGATTGCCGATAAACATGATTATATCAAGGTTATCTTGACAGGTGCGGGGACTTCTGCTTATGTGGGAGATACCTTGGTACCTTACTTTAAGGAAGTCTATGACGAACGCAAATGGAATTTCAATGCTATTGCGACAACAGAAATCGTTGCCAATCCAGAAACCTATTTGAAAAAAGATGTGGCAACTGTCCTTGTATCTTTTGCTCGTAGTGGGAACTCGCCTGAGAGTGTTGCAACTGTTGACTTGGCTAAAGCCTTGGTGGATGAGCTTTATCAAGTGACGATTACTTGTGCAGCAGATGGTAAGTTGGCTCTTCAAGCTCATGGAGATGACCGCAATCTCTTGCTTTTGCAACCAGCTGCTTCCAATGATGCTGGATTTGCTATGACCTCTAGTTTTACATCTATGATGCTGACAGCTCTCTTGGTCTTTGATCCTACAGAATTTGCTGTTAAAGCTGAACGTTTTGAAGTTGTATCTAGTCTTGCCCGTAAAATTCTAGACAATGCAGAAGATGTCAAAGAGCTAGTTGATCTAGATTTTAACCGTGTCATCTATCTAGGTGCTGGTCCTTTCTTTGGACTTGCTCATGAAGCTCAGCTCAAGATTTTGGAATTAACAGCTGGTCAAGTTGCGACCATGTATGAAAGTCCAGTTGGATTCCGTCACGGTCCAAAATCTCTTATCAATGAAGATACAGTTGTTTTGGTCTTTGGTACAACAACAGACTACACTCGCAAGTACGACTTGGACTTGGTTCGTGAAGTTGCTGGTGACCGTATTGCTCGTCGTGTTGTGCTTTTGAGTGATCAAGCCTTTGGTCTTGAAAATGTCAAAGAAGTGGCCCTTGGTTGTGGCGGTGTCTTGAATGATATTTACCGTGTCTTCCCTTACATCGTTTATGCCCAACTCTTTGCTCTATTGACTTCACTCAAGGTAGAAAATAAACCTGATACACCGTCTCCTACAGGTACGGTAAACCGTGTGGTACAAGGTGTTATCATCCACGAATATCAAAAGTAATACTGCGTTTATAGATTCTTGATAAAGGAGTTTGTAAATCATACAAGTAAACCATAGATTGTCAGTAGGCTTTCTATGGTTTGTTTGCTTGAGAGAAATAGTAAAAGGAGAACAGAATGAAAGCATACACAGAGCGTGTATTTGGAAATGTTGAGGGCAAGGATGTCTTGGCCTATCGATTTGAGACAGACGGTGGCTACCAGCTTGAGGTTATGACTTATGGTGCGACCATCTTACGCTATGTCACACCTGACAAGACTGGAAATTTTGCCAATGTTATCTTGGGATTGGATGACTTTGACAGCTATGTAGGCAATAGCCCCAAGCATGGAGCTAGCGTAGGTCCTGTGGCAGGCCGTATTGCAGGTGCGACCTTTGAGCTTAATGGCAAGAACTATGACCTTGAAGTCAACAATGCTAGCAATTGTAACCATAGTGGTTCAACAGGTTGGGATTCCAGCTTGTTTGAAGTTGAAGAAGTAAGCGATCATGGCCTGACCCTCTACACAGAGCGTACAGATGGGACAGGAGGATTTCCTGGGAATCTCAAGATTTGGATCAGTTACCACTTGGAAGAAACTGGTGCCTATGAAATCAGCTACAAGGTAACGACAGATCAGGATACGCTGGTCAATCCAACCAATCACAGCTATTTCAACTTGTCTGGTGATTTCACGCAGACGATTGACCGTCATGTCTTCCAACTAAACACAGAGGGCATTTACCCAATCGCTCCCGACGGTGTTCCTGCCAAAACTCCAGAAGCCAACCGTGATGTGGTCAAACACATCTACAATGGTGCCTTGTTGAAAGATATCTTTGCAGAGGAAGATGAGCAAATCCAGCTGGTATCTGGTTTGGATCATCCATTTGCCCTTCCTGCAGGTCATGACAATGCTGGTTTCCTTTATGACCAAAATTCAGGTCGCTTCCTGCTTTTCAAGACAGAAGCTCCTTGTTTTGTAGTCTACACAGCAAACTTTGTGGATGAGAGTGTCATCATAGGAGGTCAGCCAATGGTACAGCACAATGGGATTGCACTTGAAGCGCAGGCTTTACCAGATGCCATTCATAGCGACCTCAAAGACCAAGTCATTCTTAAAGCCGGTCAAACCTTCACCAGTAAGACACGTTATGAGCTTGTTGTGAAATAAAAGGATAGGAATTTCTACTTTTTGGGGAATAGTATTTACCTTATAACATTAGTAGAAATGGGCAAAGAATAGGAAAATATGATATAATTTAATATTGAAAATACCTGTCCTATCTAAAGGATAAAAGGAGAAAAAAATGAAGAAAATTGTATTTGCTAGCGCCTTGGCTTTGACTTTAGCTGGAGCAGTTTTGACAAATGATGTTTTTGCCAATGACAGACTTGTGGCAACACAATCTGCAGATGGTAGAAATGAAAATGTCTTGAGTTCAGAAGTGCTTAACCCTGCTAGTGGCAATGTTTTGGTTGGATTAAAGGGAGAATTTTTGACTCCAGACCAACAAGCTATCTTAGATGCCATCAATGCTATGCGTAAAGAGGCAGCTGACGAAGGCTTGGTAGATAAGTATGTCCCTATCAAATGGTCGACTGACCTAGAAAAGGCAGCTTTTGCTAGAGCTGCAGAAGCTTCTGTAACTATGGATCATACTCGTCTTTCTGGTAAAGAAATTTGGAGTGCTTTCCCATCTGGAAACAGTGTACTTGGAGAAAACCTGGGTTGGAACCATGATGGTTTTCTAAAAGCTCTTGAACAATGGCGTGCTGAAAAAGCAGACTACGTGAAGAAAAAATCAGGTGGTTCAACAAATGGTGGATCTGGTCATTATCAGACTTTAATTAGCCCTAAATTTACACACATGGGGATGGCTGCCTTTAAAAATCCAAATAACCCATATAATGCTGTAACGATTGCTCAAGCTTTTGGTGATGCTGCTACTTCAGAAGAGTTGGTAGGCAGTTACGGTCCTGCTATTCAATATGCAGAAGTGACTTCATCTAACTTGTCAACAGTTAAAAATAAAGCAGTCGTAGTTGAAAAAGCGCTGAAAGAATTTAGAACTTCTAGTTCAGACCAATCTGGTTGGGTGAAAACAGATGGGAAATGGTATTTCTATGAGTCTGGTGATCTGAAGACAGGCTGGGTGAAAACGGGTGGTAAATGGTACTACTTGGATGACCTAGGTGTCATGCAAACTGGATTCGTAAAAGTAGATGGTAGCTGGTATTACTTGAGTAGCTCAGGTGCTATGTTTACAGGCTGGGGTACAGACGGAAATAGATGGTTCTACTTTGATGGCTCAGGAGCTATGAAGACAGGCTGGCTCAAAGAAAATGGAGTCTGGTACTACCTTGATGAATCTGGTATTATGAAGACAGGTTGGTTTAAAGTTGGCCAATACTGGTACTATGCATATGGCTCTGGAGCTTTGGCAGTCAGCACAACAACACCAGACGGTTATAAAGTAAATGGAAATGGTGAATGGGTAAACTAGAAACTAAAGGAGTTGCTTTAACAACTTTAGATAACCTATATTTGTTACTATAATTTTAAATATGGAGAGAAGAGATTACTTCCTCCATTTTTTATTTTTCGTTGACATTTTTTATTGCTAAACAGTTAATTACTTAGTTACTTGATTTTCCCATCCGTTCAATTGTATATCTATCCCTAGAATCTTTTAAAAAGTTGATGTATAATGGAAAGAGTTGTATATTTTACAATAAATTAACATACTAATTTAAAAATGTAAAAAGAGGGAAATATGAATTTCAAAACTAGTGGAGAAGAAAGACAGAATTTCTCATTAAGAAAAATGGCAGTTGGTCTTGTATCTGTGGCAGTTGCGTGTTTCTTTTTGATGGGAACTGGCCTACAGACTGTATCTGCCCAAGAATCTCATACCGTTAATTATACTTATGTTTTAGAGTCGGATTTGACTGATGAAGAGAAGGCTCTCTTGGTTACATCCCTACCACAAGTAGCGGAAGAAACAGACGCTACCTACTATCTGGTTTATCGAGCAAATCAAGTATTGCCCAATACGGGTACTAGCTCTCCATTAGGGACTGTTGCCTTGGTGGCAGGCCTTAGTTTGCTGGTCGTAGTGGTTCTTAAGGGACGTGATGGCAAGAGCAAGATTAGTCGATTCTTGTTAGTAACCGGTCTAGGCAGTCAGTTGCTGTCTCCAACTGTTCTTGCTTTGACTAGCGAGACACTAGCTGCTTATAACACCCAATTATCGGTCCAGGCAGGAGATGCCTTACCAGCTCCGGTTGATATTCCTGGTTATACTTATCTAGGATATGTGGAAAATAAGCCAGCTCTTTCTGTACAGATAACTAGCAAACCAGCAGAATCTACTGAAAATCAAGAGATTAAATTAGAAAACAGTCAATCTCAGGAAGTAGTTACTACTCATTCAGCAGATTCGACTATGGGAACTGAATTTGTCAAGCAGTCAAATGACAGCAAGTCTAACTTAGAAAATGTAGATATCTCAGCAGCTACGGCTCCATCTTCTAAAAATGAGAATACTAGTCAGCAACCAGCAGTTTCTCTAAGTCAGGAAAGCAAGGATACTAATGTTGTCAAAGGCGGGGAGGCAGACCAAAAAACAGCACCAGCTACAGAGTCTGCAACAAATTCAAGCCAAACTGATGGGAATCAAGAACAGTCAAAACCAGTACTGCCAGCTCCGCAAAGCCCAGTGGTAGAGAATCAACAAGGAGGAACATCTTCTCCTGTAGAGCCTCAACCACAAGAAAATAATGAAACTGTAGTGCAAACAAAAGGGACACAAGAGTCAGGTCACGAGGGCGAGGCTCTGATTCAACCATCGCAACCAACGTACACAGCCCCAATTAGCACTCAAGGAACACAAGAGTCGGGTCATGAGGGTGAGTCCCTAGTTCAACCAGCACAACCAGCCTATACGGATCCAATCAGCACTCAAGGGACCCAAGAGTCAGGTCATGAGGGCGAGTCCCTGGTTCAACCAGTGCTACCAGCCTATACGGATCCGATCAGCACTCAAGGGACCCAAGAATCAGGTCATGA
The DNA here is from genome assembly GCA_905221285.1 of bacterium. GTDB lineage: Bacteria > Bacillota > Bacilli > Lactobacillales > Streptococcaceae > Streptococcus. The sequence continues at coordinate 88,058 of CAJNCM010000007.1, read as the reverse complement.
GGGTGAAGCCCTGGTTCAACCAGCACAACCGTCTTATACAGAACCCGTTAGCACCCAAGGTACACAAGAGCCCGGCCATGAAGGTGAGGCTCTGGTTCAATCAGAACTACCAGTTTACACAGGTCCTCAGGAGGGATCTCCAGTTGATCCAACAGTGCCAGAGTCTACAGAAGTTGTTAGCAGTAAGGGAACGCAAGAGCTAGGCCATGAGGGTGAAGCTTTAGTTCAACCCGTTCAGCCATCTTACACAGCCCCAATTAGTACCCAAGGTACGCAAGAGCCCGGTCACGAAGGTGAAGCTGCTGTAGCAGAGGCTCTTCCTGAACTGCCTTTGACAAGTAATCATCGTACAGTAACAGAAACCATTCCTCATGAAACTGAAGAAATTGAAGATGCGACTATCATAAAAAATCATCGAGAAATTGCTCAGGAAGGAAAAGACGGTTTACGGACAATCGAGTATGAAGATTATCTCGTAGATGGTAAGGTGGAAGCGAGCAAGGAAATCTCGCGTACAGAAGTAGAACCAACCAAAGAGATTGTCAAGGTTGGTAGTCTTGTTAAAACCAAACCAACGGTTGAAATTACTAATCTGGTTAAAGATGAGAGCAAAAAAGCAGTAGCAGTCAACTATCACCTGGATGACCCAACGTCTGCTCTTGTTAAGGCCAAGGCCCAAATTTACCAAAAAGGAACATTGGTCAAAGAGGTGGACTTGAAAAATCCATCAGTCCAACAAACGATTGATGGATTGGACTACTATACGTCATACAATCTTAAGACTTACCTGACCTATAATCTAGGACAATCTGATCAGGAAAGTACAGAAGTATCAACGAAAGATTTTCAGTTAGACTATAAGAAAATTGAAATCAAAGATGTGGATGAAGTGGGGCTCTATGGTAAGGAAGATGGTCACTACCGTCGTTATCTGAACCTATCAGAAGTACCAAGCGATTTGTCACCTTATTTTGTCAAAGTCAAATCAGACAAGATGAAAGAAATGTTGCTCCCAGTTAGCTCTATTAAGGAAACAGAGGATGGGAAATACAAGGTAACCGTTGCCTTCAATGAACTGGTTCAAGAGGAAGGCTCAGCATACCAGGATAACTATAGCTTCACAGTTGATAAGCAAAAGCTTGCCAAGGACGGTGTCTATACTTCCTTCAAGAAATTGATTGCTGCCATGCAAGGTAATCTCGCTGGAACCTTTAAACTTGGAGCTGATATGACAGCTGATGAAGTGGTCTTAGCTAAGGGGCAAAGTAGCTATGTGACAGGCACTTTCACTGGTAATCTTATCGGTGCGAGTGACGGACAGCCGTTTGCGATTTATGACCTTAAGACAGCCTTGTTTGATAACTTGACCAAGGCTACTGTGAAAGATATTGACCTTAAAGCAGTAGCGATTAAGAGTCAAGAAGACACAGCCAGCCTAGCAAAAGTGGCTACTAACAGCCAGATCAGTAATGTAGCTGTAGAAGGTCAATTGACAGGTAGCAAGTCAGTTGCAGGTTTGGTAGCGAAGGCTCAGGATACAGAAATAACTAATAGTTCCTTTACAGGTAGCATTCAGGCCAAGCATGCGGATGCCTCTCCTTACTATGTGGGAGGTATAGCAGGGCTCTTATCTGGTAATAAGGCTAAGATTGATAAGGTAGCCGTTGATGCAAATATTTCTAGCAATGCTCGCAACAATGACCAATTTGCTGGAGGTATTGTAGGGAAAGTTCAAAGTGGTGCTTTGGTCTCTCATGCGTTAGCAAGTGGAAGCATCCTCAACACAACAACCTATCCACGCGTCGGAGGAATAGCAGGTTCTACATGGCAAAATGGACGTATCCATCATGTCGTTAGCATGGTTAATACTGGAGATGGTTATGCCATCACAGGAGACCAGTACAGGGGAGCGGACATCAAAGATGCTAGCACTGTTGTTGAGAACAAGAAGGCCGATCTCTATGCGACCCCAATTACCCAAGACCAGGCTAGAGAAAAGGTCCAGTCTTATGGGATGACAGTGACACTAAACGATACAGGTCAAACACTCAAGGCCAATCAGCACAGTGTGGACTATACTCAGTTAAGCCAAGGTCAAGCTAGTCGAAAAGTTGCTTATCACAATATCGAGAAATTGATGCCTTTCTACAATAAAGAGCTAGTGGTTCACTATGGAAATCAAGTTGATCCTACTGATAAGCTTTATACTACAGAACTGTTGGATGTCGTACCAATGAAGGACAATGACATCATCACAGATATTCAGGCCAACAAAGCAGCAATCAATAAGCTTATGTTGCATTTTGCTGACAATACAATCAGTTATCTAGATGTCACCTACAAAGAAGACTTCAAAAATACACAAATTGCAGAGTACAGCGTAGCAGGTAAACCCTTTATCTTTACGCCAGAGGCCTTTCTATCTGACTATACAAAAGTTAACAATCAGGTCCTAGCAGATTTGCAAGGGGTCGAATATGACTCAGCAGCCATGAGAAAAGTCCTTGGCATTGAGGCAGATGCGTCGCTTGATCCGCTATATTTGGATAAAGAATTTGAAAAAGTCAAGGCTAATATCGGTGAACATCTCCGTAAAGTACTAGCCATGGATAAGTCTATCAATACAATAGGAGATAGTGTAGCGATCTACATCAGTGAGAAAATCAAGAACAACAAGGAAGCTTTCTTGCTTGGTTTGACCTACCTCAATCGCTGGTACAATATCAACTATGATCACATCAATACCAAGGACCTCAATACCTATAAGTTTGACTTTGATGGCAATAGCACAGCTTCAACCCTGGATACCATCATTGCCCTAGGTCAGAGTGGTATGGAAAATCTCAAGGCATCAAATAATACAAGTGCCTATGAGACAACCCTAGCTGCTGCAAAAGGTCGCAAGACAGTGACGGATTTACTAGAGTCTTACAGAAAACTCTTCCTACCAACCAAAACCAATAATGAATGGTTGAAGACAAATACCAAGGCCTATATCGTAGAGAGTAAATCAGCGATTCCAGAAGTGCGTGCCAAACAAGAGTCAGCAACACCGGATAGTAAATATACACTGGGAGTCTATGACCGTATTACGGCGCCAAGTTGGAAATTAAAAAACATGCTCCTACCGCTATTGACATTGCCAGAAGAGGATGTTTATGTGATTTCAAATCTTTCTACCTTGGCCTTCGGTGGCTACGAACGCTACCGTGACCGTGTCAATAATACAGTCTTGTCAGGAGAAGAACTGCGTCAGTATGTCCGTGGCAAGGTCGACCAGTCGGCTGAATGGCAACGAGACCACTATGATATCTGGTATCATCTCCTTTCACCAGAATACAAAGAAAAACTCTTCCGCTCAGTCATGGTTTCAGATGGCTTTGGTATGAAAGATAGCAATAGCAAGTATTACTGGGCTACCCTGTCTGATAAGGCCATTGATTCTATCTACAACTTCTTTGGACCAACTGGTAAGTGGTATGGGGAAAGCAAAGGAGCTGGAGCCTATGCCAACGGTTCTGAAGTCCACTATGTCAGCGACCGCTTGTTGGATAAATATGGAACATCTGTCTATACCCATGAAATGGTTCATAATTCTGATGGACATATTTACTTTGAAGGAAAAGGTCGTCGTGAAGGATTGGGAGCAGAGTTGTATGCCTTAGGACTGTTGCAATCTGCTGACAGTCTAGATAAGGATGCTATTGTCTTGAATACTCTCTATAAAGGGGATAAGGATTCACCAACTCGCTTGCATACTTATGACCCGGCAAGCCGCTTCACATCAGCCGCAGCCTTGCAAGAGTATGTGCACGGTATGTACGATGTCTTGTATACCTTGGACGCTATGGAAGCCAATGCCATTTTAACTAAGTCTAACGATGTCAAGAAAAAATGGTTTAGAAAAATAGAGAATTTCTATATTGAGGACAAGTATCATAAACAAACGCATGCAGGAAACTCTGTTCGCCCATTGACAGATGCTGAAATAAGTAAGCTAACTAGTCTGGATGCCTTGATTGACAATGACATCATCAACCGTCGGGCTTACCGTGATAAGAGTGACTATACTCGTAATGGCTATCATCTTATCAGCATGTTCTCACCGATTTATGCTGCCCTCAGCAATCCAAAGGGTGCGCCTGGTGACATCATGTTTAGAAAGACAGCCTACGAATTGTTGGCAGAAAAAGGTTACCAAGATGGCTTCTTACCATATGTATCCAACCAATACGCAGAAGAAGCTAAACGCAATGGGGACATCACCTATTCAGATTGGCACGGAAAAGATGTGGGACTCATCACTGATAGTCTCGTCTTGAAAAATGTCTTTGCTAATAAATACGTTTCATGGGCTGATTTCAAGAAGGATATGTTTGATCAACGTATTCGTAAGCAAGACCAGTTGAAACCAATCACTATTCAGTATGAACTTGGGGTACCAAACAGCAGCAAGGAGATTACAATTCGTTCAGCTGCTCAAATGCAAGAACTCATCGATCAAGCAGTGGCGAAAGATGTGGCTAACATTGACCGTACGACAAGCCATGCTCCTGCAAGTTGGGTACACTTGTTAAAACAAAAAATCTACAATGCCTACCTGCGTAGCACAGATGATTTCAGAGAATCGATTTATAAATCATAAGAAAACTCCCTCAAGCTATCCTGTCTAAGTCAGTCTATCTTGCAGATGGTCGGTCTTTGTGATAGAATAGCATAAAGTCCTTTTGAGGGGGAACTTGCTAGGAAAACCCCAAGCATTGTAACGGATTAACTACCCTCGCCTTTTTGTGAGGGTGGTTTTTCGTTTGTAAGCAGAAAATAATCGAGAAAGAGTGTATAGCATGTCGAGAATTATCACTATCCATCCAGCCAAGGAAATCCATCGCTACGGTTTTGAGAGCACTCAGGCCTATCGCGCTCGCATAGCCCGACATTTGGGTCTGGAGTATGTCCACATAGTGTCGAGCCCTCAGCTTCGTCCTGATTGGAAGAAAGACTTGATCAAGTTAGGATTTTTAGAAAAGGAATTGCTCTGTGTTCCGCATAGTTTTTCAGATATAGGCCATGTAGACTTATCAGTGAAGCCAGAAAGTTTAACGCTAGCAGCTGGTGATCAGGTTGAACTCAATGAGGATGGTTTTGTAGCCTCAGTTACCTTAGGAGATGGCTCGGGGAGATATTACTATACCAAGGGGCCCTTCTTGTTTGAAGATTTCAAGGAGAAGGAACTTCGTTGGTATCATGAAAATGGAGAACTGGCCCTTGAAGGACGCTTTATCGATCCCTTTAAAGAACCCTCTCCTGTAACCATCTTTTACCCAGAATATATCTACCGCATAGGAGGAGAAATCCGTTCTGAAGAGGACTTGCTGGTCAAGTTCCTAGCCAGATGGGCCCAGCAAACCGACCTCTTCATTCGTGACCAACAAATCGTTCCCAAACCCAGCCTCTGGCGTTACATGGAAAACACGGATAAAAATTACTATGAAGTCGTCCATGAAAATGTCATGCGAGACTTACGCCTCGCCAATCTGCGCAAGACAAACAAATATCTAGTTGCTAGTGAAGTGTTGACTGATACTTTGGCGAAACAAGGGTATGACACCAAGTTTTTACCACCAATGTTTACAGAAAAAGTAGGTCAGCTAAGAAAAATCGGACCTGTTTTGGACTATTGCTTGGTGGGTCATATGGGAGAAGGCAAGAACGTTGAACTTGTCATTGAAGCCTTTATCGAACTCTACAAACGTGGCTCCAAGGCCCAGATTACCTTTTATGGTGGCTCAGAGGAACGTCTAGCAGAATTACAGAATCAATATGATCTTCCGCCAACCATTCACTTTAAAGGTATCGTTAACGAAGTGCCTTATCATCTGCACCAATGCTATTTGTCTGCAAGTTACACAGAGTTATTTGCCAATGCCTGTGTTGAAGCCTTGAGCCAAGGTTTGTTAGCCTTGTTATCGGATGTGGATATTGCTCATCGTTTCTATGCTGGCCAGTCCAATGCCATCAACTTGTTTAAAACCAAATCAGAGTTGATTCAAAAGATAGAAGAGATGGAACAGCCTGATTTTTATCTATTAAATGAAAAAAATCTAGCCTTAGCCTCTCGCTATTCTCTGGAAAAAGTAGCTCAAATATACAGAGAACTATTAGATAGGAACTTCTAGGATGTTGGGAATTCTAGCTACCCTCTCGCTTTATTTCTGCTTGATTTCCTTGATTGCCTATCGGAAAAAAGGGAGTGAAGAGGACTATTATCAGGTTAAGAAAGCTGTTCCTGTGACAGTTTTGGCCTTCTCAGTCTTTGCGACTTTGCTCAGTCCCATTTCCTTTCTGACTCTGGTGGGGAATGCCTATACAGGTAGGTCCTATCTCTGGTTTGCCCAATGTGGCATCCTTCTAGCCATTCCACTAGCTCATCGCTATTTTCTGCCCCTCTATCAAAAGGGAAACTACGAGACAGCCTATCATCTTTTAGAGGACAAGTTTCAGTCGACTGGCATTCGTTCACTGGCCTCAGGCCTTTTCATCATTTACCAGTTGGGGCGAATAGCAGTGGTGACCTACTTGTTGTCTCAGGCCTTAGCACCCTTTATTCCTATCAATCAGCTGGTCTTGTCAGGTTTACTCCTTCTTTTGACGGTCTATTATCTGGCAAGGGGTGGTCTCTTGGCTGTGCTGTGGACGGACTTCTTTCAAGGCTTGGTCCTACTGGTTATATTGGCCCTCTTTCTACCAAGAATTGCCCAATCTGGTTTAGTCGTGAATAGCAGTCAACAGCTATCTCACTTTGCAGAGACGCTGGATGGGAAGACGGTCTTTATCTTAGTTGCAGGAGCAGGTTTTAGTAGCTTGTTTTCCTACGTTTCTTCGCAGGATATCGTCCAACGTTTTAATAGCAAAATGGGGCGTCAGAAGATTGGAAAAATCTTATGGCTACAGGGACTTTTGTCCTTTGGGATTGCCAGTTTACTGTATCTGATTGGCTACTTGATTCGTCAGGAAAATTTCGTTACCACATCGACCAATCCTGTTCTCATTGCTTACGCTCGAGAAGGTCTGGCACCTTGGTTTGGTAGTTTTATCATGCTGGCTCTCTTGGCAGCAGGCCAATCCACGGTTTCATCCAGTATGAATGCAATCGTGACCTGCTTGAAGTTGGATTTCGCCTGGTCAAAGATGCGCTGGTCGCCAAGCCTCCTATCCTTTATCTTAGCAGGCCTGTCCTGGCTCCTCTGTCTCTTGCTCATGAATGCAGAAATCTACTCCATCTACGAATGGATTAACGGCTTTATGGGCTTGACACTAGGTGTGATTGGAGGTTTGTACCTCTTGGTCTTACTCCTCAAAAAACCGAGTTTACAACTAGCTAAAATCTATCTGGTCTTTAGTCTAGGAGCCTTGGTTCTCTATCATTACAGTGGCCTTTTTGCCAACCCCAATCCCTGGTTAAATAGCATTATCACTACCCTATCTGCCCTTTTTATCTCAATTCTAGGAAGACTATATGAAAGCAACATCTAAACCCATAGCCGTCATTTTGATCCGTTCGGGTTCACGCGGCTTAGTGGATAAAAATATCAAACCGCTTGCAGGCAAACCCTTGGTTTTCTATACCATAGAAGTCGCTCTAGCCTCCAAGCTATATAGTGAAATCTGGGTCTCCTCAGATTCACTCGCCTATCTAGAACTCTGTCGTCAAGCTTATCCAGAGATTTGTTGTGTCCATAGACCAAAAGAATTGGCCCTATCAACAACCTCTAGCTTAGAAACCTTACGCGACTTTTTACAGCCCTTTGAGGAAGAGCAGGTCTTTGTGAATCTACAGGTGACCTCACCCTTGAGAGAGGTGGAGCATCTTATCGATTCCTACCAGCTCTACTGTCAGTCTGGCGCCGACCATTTGATTTCCTGTGTTAAGGCGGACAAGAGTCGTAGTCTTTTCTTGCAGTTAGCGGAGTCGTCATTTATCCGCCCGCCTCACGTTTCCAAGCACTATGCTCGGCAAAAAGAGCCTGTCTATTACTATCCTAACGGTAGTATCTGGATTTCTCGCAAGGACCTTTACCTACGAGATGAGACCTTTTACACAGATAAGACAGTAGCCTATGAAATGCCCAAACTCTATTCTTATGATATCGACGATGCCTTGGACTTTGAAGTCGTTGAGACCTTGCTGCACCATCACCACCTAGGAGAATCAAAGAGATGAAACACCTCATCATTGCCACAACGCCCTTGCAGGCCAAGATTGCTCAGCATATCAAGGGACTCTATCCTAACCAGGACTTTGTCAGTCTTTATGTCAGTCCTGTCAAAAATGCCCGTCAGGAGCATTATGCTAAGGATTTTGACCATGTTCACTATCCTCAGGATGCAGAGAACTTGGCTCAGATTTGTCAGGAGCTTGCCGGCGACTATGACACTATTTTCTATGCTAGTTTTGACAATAGCTTGATTCTGGACTTGGTTGCTAGTTCGACCTACCAACACCTCATGAGTTTTGATGATGGCTATGCGGATATCTACCCCTTGGGAATGTATGCTTGGCCTCTCCAACCCAGTCAGGTGGGCTCTTTGGGTTTGACCAGAGATGACTTGATTGAGCGGACGGAAAAGCACTATACCCTCTATCGCAGTGACTACCATGTCGTAGCTAGAGAGAAGCTAGTCTATCTGGAGCGTGTTTTTGATTTGCCTCAAGCGCCTGTATCAAATGGTAAGACGGTCAAGGTCCTGCTGGGGCAAAAGTTCTCCGAAGAGGACGATCAAATCTCCATCCGCTTTATCAGTACCTATGCCAAGGCCTTGGCCATTGACCTCTATCTACCCCATCCCAAGGAAACCTTCACTATCCCAAACATGACTTACTTGGAGACAGACTTAATCTTTGAAGATGTCCTTGCCCAACTCTTGCAAGAATATGAGTTCGTTCATGTTTATCACTTCACCTCGTCGGTCAGTCTTCACTTACAAGACCTGCCCCATGTGACCATCACAGGCATTTCCCTCCCCTACTATGAGGACCGTCAAAAAGAATTGCGACGATTGGGTTGTCAGTTTGAAAGTGTTTCACTTGGCTGGTAGCATAAATGTATATTTTTAAATATGCAAATCCATACCTCTGTATGGATTTTTTATATATACATATAGTGAAAAACTATAGTTTGAATAATCAAAAAGTGCTTAAATTTCTTGTATAAGCGGTATAGGAATGTTAAAATACAAGTGTTGAGTTTTAGAGTTTATTAATTGTTATTAAATATAATAATATTATAAATTTTAAAAACTATACAAAAAATAATAGTAAAGGATACTAAGAATGTTTATAAATAAAAAAGAAAAATTTTCCATTCGTAAGTTTAAAGACGGTCGTTCAGACTCAGTCAAAATCGGTACAGTCGGTCTCATTGTCGGTGCAGCCCTTGCAATGGCGGCTGGAACGCAGACTGTAGAAGCGGCGATGAAAGAAAACAGCGACAACACAACAACGATCTCAAATGATAAGGGGTCAGTAATTGTAGATACAGCTAATATTCAGAACCCAGATGCAGGTATGCAATTTTCAACTGATCCAACTGATACAGGAACAAAAGAAATTACGAAAACTGGAAAAGTAGATTACAAATATGTGACTGCTGAAGGGAATACTGTACTAGAAGAAAACAAAAACCAAGACTCTGGTGATAACAAGACAATCTCTACAAATTATGATGTATACGGTAAATCAGGAGAAGTATTCAAAGAAACAACAGGTGGCGATGCAGAATCTAGCGATCTAGATAACGCTAAAGAAACTGGTAAGAAAGAAACGATCGAAAAAGATGGAAAAACTTACCACCTAATCGGAGAACCTAAGGTTGAAACTACTGGTGACGGTGCTGGAGTTTACTCTGATACAACTCTAGGTGATGTAACTGCGAAATTGACTCCAGAAGGATTAAGTAATGCAGAAGGGAAAATCACTTATGATACTGTAAAACCTGGTGGAAAAGCTTGGATTGTTGAACAAACAGGAAAAGGAACATATGGTAAATATGTTCAAGCCAATTCAGGTGACATCACTTCTGACGATAAAATGAGAGATGCTTTCACAGCTGGAGAAGCAACAGCAAAAAACTTCAATTCAGCGAACGTAACAGCTGATGGTGGTATTAAAGAAGGAGACTATGTTTTCGTTCTTGAGAAAAATACGTATGTAACTGTGAGCGATCAAAGTCCTGAAATTACAGGGGTGGTACCATTATCACCTAAGGATAATGTTGCAGATGATGAAGAAGGTAGTGGTGCTACTATAGATAGAACATATGCAATGGTTCAAAAATTTAAAGCAGCTCCAGATACTGCAACAGGAGAAGCAAACAGAACTTTTGTAAAAAACTATCTTGCCTATCTTCAAGAAAAAGGGTTGGAAGATAACACCCTTAATTTCAAACGATATATCTCTGTCGGAATAGCTGCAAAAGGTGGGGAGAAAAAGGCGATAAAGGCTGATACTGGAGACCAAGTTGATGATAAAGGTAGACCTACAACGGATGTAACAGCTAATTTTAATGAAGTTTATGAAAATAGTACAAGTAAATTTGGTCATGATATTAATCTTAATCTTGGCACTTTTACTCCAGAGATTGAAGAATATTCTTACCGTGATGAAATTACTCCACTTCGTGCATACCGTTTAGCAAGTGGTACTACAACAATCACTTACACATATGCAGAAGAAAAAACTCGTGAAGTAGAGAAAAAAGGTTCTGTAGTCGTTAACTACCAAACAGAAGACGGAACAGAATTAAAAGCTCCTTACACTGATACTCCTGAAACAGTAGCTGAAGTAGTAACTGAACATTACTATGTAAATGCTGACGGACAAGAAGTAGTTGTGGAAGACAAAACTGTTAGAACGCCTAAAAACGTAGCCTACAACACTAAAGAAAATGCAGATGAAAAACCAGAAAAACTGACAGATGCACAAGGAAATGTTTACTACCTTAAAGCAGATGCTACTAAAACAGCTGTAAATGATGTAGAAAAAGACGCTCCAGCTGAAGAAGGTACAGTAGTAGAAGGTGTTACAAAAGTAACGTACATCTATGAAAAAGCTGGATCAGTCATCGTTAACTACAAAACTGTAGATGGAACTCCACTTACAGGTACAGTAGTTGGTGACGAAAGTAAAACTGTAGCTTCAGGCACAAAAGATGTTGATAACGGAAAACCAGGAACAGCTTATAACGCTGCAGATAATGGTTTAAAACCAGAACGTATTAAAACTGCAGAAGGAAAAGTTTACCAATTAGTACCAGACGCAACTGAAGGTGAAGAAACAGGTGAAGTTGTTGCTGGTGAAACTAAAGAAGTAACATATGTTTATAAAGAAGTTAAAGGTAATGTAGTTGTTAAGTATGAAGATACAGAAGGTAACACACTTGCTGATGACGAACAAGATGAAACAGATGCTTCTCTAAATGTTAAATATGACACAGCAGACCACAAAAAAGATGAAATTACTAAAGATGGTGTTAAATATTACTTAACAGCTAAAGAATTGAAAGACGGTTCTAAACCAGCTGCTGGAGATGTGGTAGAAGGAACAACTACAGTAACTTACGTTTATGAAAAAGCTGGATCAGTAATCGTTCACTATACAGATCAAGAAGGTAACCCAATATCTGGAACAGATCCAGAAGGGAATAATGTTCCTGAAACTAATAACGATACAACAGACGGAAAACCAGGAACTGACTACAATACTGCAGACAACGGAATGAAACCAAACCGTATTAAAACTGCAGAAGGAAAAGTATACGAACTAGTACCAACAGCAACTAAAGGTGACGAAACTGGTAAAGTTGTTGCTGGAGAAACTAAAGAAGTAACATACGTTTATAAAGAAGTTAAAGGTAATGTAGTCGTTAAGTATGAAGATACTGAAGGTAACGTAATCGCTGAAGACGAAAAAGACGAAACAGATGCTTCTCTAAACGTTAAATACGATACAGCAGACCACAAAAAAGACGAAATTACTAAAGATGGAGTTAAATACTACCTAACAGCTAAAGAGCTTAAAGATGATTCTAAACCAGCTACTGGTGATGTTGTTGAAGGAACAACTACAGTAACTTATGTTTACGAAAAAGCAGGACAAGTAGTCGTTAACTACCAAACAGAAGACGGAACTCCATTAGTAGGTGTTGATGCAGCAGGTGCGAATGTAGCTTCAGGTGCAAAAGACACTGTAGACGGAAGACCAGGATCAGCATACGACACTTCTGATAACGGAATGAAACCAAACCGTATCACAACTGCAGAAGGGAAAGTATACGAACTCGTCCCAGCATCAACTAAAGGTGCCGAAACAGGTACAGTAGTTGCTGGAGAAACTAAAGAAGTAACATACGTTTATAAAGAAGTAACTGGTGATGTAGTAGTTCACTATGTTGACACAGAAGGTAACACAATCGCAGCTGACAAAGATGACCTTAAAGGTGCATCTCTAAGCGAAAAATATGACACTGCTGCTGACAACAAACCAGAAAAAATCACTGCAGAAGACGGAACTGTATACTACATTACAAAAGCTGGTCTTAAAGATGACTCTAAACCAGAAACTGGAAATGTAGTGGAAGGTAAAACTGATGTAACTTACGTTTATGAAAAAGCTGGATCAGTAATCGTTAACTACCAAACAGAAGATGGAACTCCATTAACAGGTACTGCAGACGGTAAAGATGTAGCTTCAGGTGCTAAAGACACAGATAATGGAAAACCAGGTTCTGAATACAATACTGCAGATAACGGAATGAAACCAAACCGTATCACAACTGCAGAAGGAAAAGTATACGAACTCGTCCCAGCATCAACTAAAGGTGATGAAACAGGTACTGTAGAAGCTGGTCAAACTAAAGAAGTAACCTACGTTTATAAAGAAGTTAAAGGTAATGTTGTTGTTAAGTATGAAGATACTGAAGGTAACACACTTGCTGAAGACGAAAAAGACGAAACAGATGCTTCTCTAAACGTTAAATACGACACAGCAGACCACAAAAAAGCTGAAATCACTAAAGATGGTGTTAAATATTACTTAACAACTAAAGAACTTAAAGATGCTTCTAAACCAGCTACTGGTGATGTAGTAGAAGGTACAACTACAGTAACTTACGTTTATGAAAAAGCAGGACAAGTAGTCGTTAACTACCAAACAGAAGATGGAACTCCATTAGTAGGTGTTGATGCAGCTGGTGCAAATGTTGCTTCAGGTGCAAAAGACACTGTAGATGGAAAACCAGGATCAGACTACGATACTTCTGATGATAATATGAAACCAGCTCGTATCACAACTGCAGAAGGCAAAGTCTACGAACTAGTACCAACAGCAACTAAAGGTGATGAAACTGGTAAAGTTGTAGCAGGTGAAACGAAAGAAGTAACCTACGTTTATAAAGAAGTTACTGGTGATGTAGTCGTTCACTATGTTGACACAGAAGGTAACGTAATCGCTGAAGATAAAGAAGACACTAAAGGTGCTTCTCTGAATGCTAAATACGATACAACTGACAACAAACCAGAGAAAATCGAAAAAGACGGAACTGTTTACTACTTAACAGAAAAAGCTGTTAAAGATGACTCTAAACCAGAAAACGGAGACGTAGTTGAAGGTAAGACTGAAGTAACTTACGTTTACGAAAAAGCAGGACAAGTAGTCGTTCACTACACTGACGAAAAAGGTAACACGATTCAAGTAGATGCTGTTGATACAAAAGACGGCAAACCAAACTCAGACTACAACACTGCTGATAACGACATGAAACCAAACCGTATTACTACTCCAGAAGGAAAAGTGTACGAGTTAATCCCTCAATCAACTAAAGGTGATGAAACAGGTAAAGTTAAAGCTGGAGAAACTACAGAAGTAACTTACGTCTACAAAGAAATCACTGGTAATGTAGTTGTTCACTATGTTGATACAGAAGGAAACACATTAGCTGACGATACGAAAGATGTAGAAAATGGATCACTAAGTGAGAAATATGATACAACTGACAACAAACCAGCTAAACTTGAAAAAGATGGAACTGTATACTACTTAACAGCTAAAGAATTAAAAGAAGATTCTAAGCCAGAAAACGGTACTGTTGTAGAAGGAACTACAGAAATCACTTATGTATACGAAAAAGCAGGAAACGTTCTTGTTCATTACGTAGACGAAGCTGGAAACACTCTTCAAGCAGATGCTGTTGATACTAAAGACGGTCAACCAGGAGCTAAATACGATACTTCTGATAACGACATGAAGCCAACTCGTATCACAACTCCAGAAGGTAAAGTATACGAATTAGTACCAGCATCAACTAAAGGTAACGAAACTGGTGATGTTGAAGCAGGTAAGACTACAGAAGTGACTTATGTTTACAAAGAGGTTAAAGGAAACGTAGTCGTTCACTACACTGACGAAGCGGGTAACACAATCGCTGAAGATGTTAAAGATACGACTGACGGATCAGTAAGCTCAGCATATGACACAACTGATAATAAACCAGCTACAATCACTACAAAAGATGGTAAAGTATATGTACTTGTACCAACTTCAACCAAGGGAGAAGAGTCTGGTAAAGTAACCGAAGGAACTACAGAAGTTACTTACGTTTACAAAGACGTCAAAGAAGAAGCTTCTAAAGAAATCGACAAAGCTTTGTCTGAAAAAGAAAGTAAGATCAAAGAAAATCCTGAGTTAACAAACGAAGAGAAAGAAAAAGCTCTTGAAGAAGCTAAGAAAACAGCTGAACAAGCTAAGAAAGCATTGGAAGAAGCGAAAACTCCTGAAGATGTAGAAAAATCTACTACAAAAGGTAAAGAAGAAGTAGAGAAAACTCCTGTTACTCCAGAAGACAAGCCAAAAGCGAAAGAAGCGATTGATAAAGCTCTAGAAGAAAAAGTGAAGAAGATTGATGAAAATCCAAACTTGACTCCAGAGCAAAAAGAAAAAGCTAAAGAAGAAGCTAAGAAAGATGCTGAAGAAGCTAAGAAAGCTATCGACAAAGCACCTTCTAAAGAAGAAGTAGAAAAAGCTAAAGAGAATGGTAAGAAAGAAGTTGAGAAAGAAGTTCCAACTACTGAAACTCCATCTCCAGAAGATAAGGCTAAGGCTAAAGAATCAGTTGATAAAGCTTTCGAAAATAAAGTTAAAGGAATCGATAACGATCCAAACTTGACTCCAGAGCAAAAAGAAAAAGCTAAAGAAGAAGCTAAGAAAGAAGCTGAGGAAGCTAAGAAGGCTATCGAACAAGCTAAAACTCCAGAAGAACTTCAAAAAGTTTTAGAAAAAGTCGATCCTAAAGCTGCAGAAGAGCTCGCTAAGAACAAAGCCAAAGAAGATGCTAAAAAAGCAATCGATAAAGACTTGGAAGAAAAAATCAAGAACATTGATAAAGATCCAAGCTTGACTCCTGAGCAAAAAGAAAAAGCTAAGGAAGAGGCTAAGAAAGAAGCTGAGAAAGTTAAGAAATCAATCGAAGAAGGTAAGACAACTGAATGGGTAGACGAAAAAGGAAACCCAATCAAACCTGTAACACCGGGAACATACCCAGCAGGATCAACTCCTAACTACGAACTAGTAGGAACAGTTACAAACCAAGAAACAGGCAAAGTAACACACATCTTCAAACCAGTGACTAAAGAAGGAAAAACTACAGTTTGGGTAGACGTAAATGGTAAACCATTGAAACCAGCTGCACCAGGAACAGAAGAAGCTGGAAAAGTACCGAACTATAAACTTGTTGGTACAACTACAGATCCAGATACTGGTAATGTTATCCACGTATTTAAAGTGATGCCAGCTATCCATGAAATCACTGAGTGGGTTGACACAGAAGGTAAAGTCCTAAATCCCAAAGAAGAAGGCGTTAAGGATCCAGGAACTGTACCAAACTACAAACTAGTAGGAACAGTTACAAACCCAGAAACAGGAAAAGTAACTCACATCTTCAAACCAACAACATCTGACCAACCTTCTACAGTATGGGTAGACGTAAATGGTAAACCATTGAAACCAACTGTACCAGGAACTGAAGAAGCTGGAACTGTGCCTAAGTACAAACTCGTAAGAACAGTTACAAATCCAGAAACTGGTGATCAAATCCATGTATTTGAGATTGAACCAGCTATCAACAATATCACAGAGTGGGTTGATACAGAAGGTAATGTAATCCGTCCGCAAGAAGAAGGATCAAAAGTACCAGGAAACGTACCTAACTATGAATTAGTAGGAACAGTGAAAGATCCAGAAACAGGCAAAGTACTTCACATCTTCAAACCAGCAACTAAGAAACCAGTGACAGTCTGGGTAGATGTCAATGGTAAACCAGTTAAACCATTAGCTGAAGGAGATAATCCAGCTGGAGAGATTCCAGGATATGCTTTAGTAGAAACAATAAACGTTAAAGAAACTGGCGATGTCATCCATGTGTTTAAACGTACTGCAAATGGAAGACCTCAAAAAGAAGATTCTACAAATGGAGGCTCACTCACTCCATCTCAACCAGGTTCTCCAGCAAGACCTTCAACAAACCCAACAAGTCCGGTGAAACCGACAGACCCAAGTCAACCAGAAACTCCAGTAGTTCCTGTAGACCCAAGTCAGCCAGCAACACCAGCTAACCCAGCAACACCGGCTAATCCGGCTAACCCAGCTGGTCCAGCAACTCCAGCGATGCCATCGGCACCAGTAAATGGTGAAGCACCACAAGCTCCAGCGGCTTCATCAGAAGCTAAAGGACAAGCTGAACTTCCAAACACTGGTACAGAAGACAATGCTCGCCTAGCAGCACTTGGACTTCTTGGAGTATTGAGCGGATTTGGACTTGTTGCTCGCAAGAAAAAAGAAGACTAATTTTAATTAGATTTTCTGACAAGAAAAAGGAGTAGGATATCATATCCGCTCCTTTTCTTTTTGGGTTGAGATGAGAGTCATATTAGAGTTGGTAAAAATTTTCAATGGTTTGATTGTCAATTCTCTGTAGATTTTCTCGTTCTAATCCCATATAGACAAGATGGCAGAATCATAATCTATAAGTTGTCTGGCTTGACTTTCTTGATGGGAATTATATAATAGATGTAATAAAAACAATTACAACTTAGAAAGAGGACCATTTATGACCTATGAATACAAGAGTCACATTTATTTAGCAGAGGCAGTTTTAAATGTAAAGGATTTGGCAAGTCAAACGGCCTTTTATCAGCAAGTGCTTGGTTTAGAAATCTTATCTCAAACTGAGACAGAGTCTATTCTAGGACTTGGAGGAAAAGCCTTGGTACAGCTGATTCAAACACAAGGGAGCGGAGAAGTAAGGGAACATTATGGCCTTTATCATCTGGCTATTCTCTTACCGACACGCAAGGCTTTGGCTGATGTCTTGAAACACCTGACGGATTTGCAGATTCCTCTTGTCGGCGGTGCAGATCATGGTTACAGTGAGGCCCTTTACTTAGAGGATTTGGAGGGAAATGGTATTGAACTCTATCGAGATAAGCCGGTTTCTACATGGGATATTCGAGAAGATGGGCGTATTATCGGGGTGACGGAGGCCCTTGCAGCGCAGGATATCTATGAGTTGGGGGAAAGAGTAGAGCTCTTTATCCTAGCAGACAGTACGAGAATGGGGCATATTCATCTTTCCGTCAAGGATAATCGAAAGTCCAGCCAGTTTTATCAAAATGTGTTAGGGTTAAAGGATAAATTCAGTGTGCCTAGCGCTAGTTGGATTGCAGCTGGAGATTACCATCATCATTTAGCAGTCAATGAATGGGGAGGAAAAGGCCTAGCTCCGCGTAAGCAAGGCTTGCCAGGTTTGGCCTACTATGTCATCGAAGTCGCACATAAAGAAGAACTGTTAACGATTGCGCAACGAGCACAAGAAGTTGATGCACCAATCAAATGGCTGACATCGAGCCAGTTGGAAGTCACAGACCCAGATGGAATCGTGACCCGTATTCGTTTAGACAGGATGTGATGACAATCAGAGGATCAATTGTAGAAAGTACCCCTCATTCTAGTCAGATACGTAAAAAATTTGATATGATAGTAGGGAACAAGGAGAAGAATACAATGACCAGTGAATACCAGAAAATGATAGCAGGAGAGGTTTACCGTCCATCGGATCCAGAATTGCGAGACTTGGCTCAGGCTTCTCGCCAAAAACAGTCTGCCTTTAACAAGGAAGAAGATCCCTTGAAGGGAGTCGAAATCATCAAGGATTGGTTTGGGTCAACCGGGCAAAATCTTTATGTCAATCCACGCCTGGTAGTCGATTATGGAGTCAATATCCATCTAGGGGAAAATTTTTATTCTAATTGGAACTTGACCATGCTGGATGTTTGTCCGATTCGCATCGGGGACAATGCTATGATTGGCCCCAACTGTCAGTTCTTGACTCCCCTCCATCCATTGGACCCGCAGGAACGTAATTCAGGTGTGGAATACGGCAAGCCTATTACCATCGGAGATAATTTCTGGGCTGGAGGAGGTGTCATTGTCCTTCCTGGAGTGACACTGGGCAATAATGTTGTTGCTGGGGCAGGAGCTGTAATCACTAAGTCCTTTGGCGACAACGTTGTCCTAGCTGGTAATCCTGCGCGTGTGATTAAGGAGATACCTGTGAAATAGAAGTAAAAAGGAACAGCGGGGTTGTTTCTTTTTTGTAGGTTTCATCATTTTTTACCCAGTCCACATTTACCTATTCTATCTCTTAGAAAGTCTGCTTCATTGATCAATTTAAAAGCATCTCGTAAGTGGGATGCTTTTTTCTCCTCAATTTATCAGCCTACTCCTTGACACTCGATCAGCTTTTGATACAATAGTACAAAATTAGAGGAGGTGGGTCATGATTCAGAAACATGCGATTCCTATTTTAGAGTTCGATGATAATCCTCTGGCGGTTATCATGCCTAATCACGAGGGGCTGGACTTGCACTTGCCAAAGAAGTGTGTCTATGCTTTTTTAGGTGAGGAGATTGACCGCTATGCGAGGGAAGTAGGGGCGGACTGTGTCGGCGAATTCGTTTCTGCCACCAAGACTTATCCAATCTATGTCGTGAACTACAAGGGCAAGGAGGTCTGTCTGGCTCAGGCTCCTGTTGGTTCAGCTCCAGCAGCCCAGTTTATGGATTGGTTGATTGGATATGGTGTGGAGCAGATTATTTCCACTGGAACCTGTGGTGTGCTGGCTGATATAGAAGAAAATGCCTTTCTAGTCCCTGTTCGGGCTTTACGAGACGAAGGTGCTAGCTATCACTATGTGGCACCTTCTCGCTATATGGAAATTCAGCCAGAGGCTACTGCTGCTATTGAGCGAGTGTTGGAAGCCAAAGGGATTCCCTATGAAGAAGTCATGACCTGGACGACAGACGGTTTTTACCGAGAAACGGCTGAAAAGGTGGCTTATCGCAAGGAAGAAGGCTGTGCTGTTGTAGAGATGGAGTGTTCTGCGCTTGCGGCAGTAGCCCAGCTACGTGGGATTCTCTGGGGAGAATTGTTGTTCACAGCTGATTCCTTAGCAGACTTGGACCAGTACGATAGTCGTGACTGGGGTTCAGAAGCTTTTGAGAAGGCCTTGGAACTCTGCCTCGAGATAATTTCTCAGATATAGCTACTCTCCTTCTTTTTATGGTACAATGGATGTATGTTATTCAAATTATTTGTTAAAAAAATTGAAAGGGCCTTGGGTGGACTTTCACCAGCTCGCCGCATCTTTTTAAGTTTCGCTGGAGTTATTTTTATAGGTTCTCTCCTTTTGAGTTTGCCTTTTGTTCAGGCGAGTGGTTCGCAGGCCACTTATTTTGACCATCTTTTTACGACGGTGTCTATGGTCTGTGTAACCGGCCTTTCTACGCAACCGGTAGCTACTACCTATAATGTCTGGGGGCAGTTGATTTGTATGCTCTTGATACAGATTGGTGGTCTGGGGCTCATGACTTTTATCGGGGTCTTTTATATTCAGGGGAAGCAAAAGCTCAGTCTTCGCAGTCGTGAAACTATTCAGGAAAGCTTTAGTTACGGGGAGACTCGGTCGCTGAAGGCCTTTATGCGATCTATCTTTTTGACGACTTTTCTGGTAGAGGGTTTGGGAGCTTTTCTTCTTAGTTTCCGTTTTATTCCTGAGTTCGGCTGGGGACGAGGTATTTTCACCTCTATCTTTTTAGCCATTTCAGCCTTTTGTAATGCTGGTTTTGATAATTTCGGCAGTAGCAGTTTAGTGGCTTTTCAGACGGATCCCTTAATCAATCTGGTTATTGCTGGTTTGATTATCACGGGTGGTCTCGGCTTTATGGTCTGGTTTGACTTGGCAACCCAGTTTGACAAGAAGAAAAAACGCCGTCTTCGTTTCCACACCAAGCTGGTTCTATTCTTGACTGCAGGGATCTTGCTGTTTGGGACGGTATCCACACTCTTTACGGAATGGCACAATCCAGGAACCATTGGCAATCTCAGCGTTCCAGAGAAAGTGCTGGTTAGCTTTTTCCAAACCGTCAGCATGAGAACAGCTGGCTTTGCCTCTATTGACTACACTCAAGCTCGGCCTGTGACCTTGTTTATCTATATCCTACAGATGTTTCTGGGTGGGGCGCCTGGAGGGACGGCTGGGGGTCTCAAGATTACGACTTTCTTTGTCTTGTTGGTTTTTGCGCGTAGTGAATTGCTGGGCTTGCCTCATGCCAATGTTGCGCAGAGAACCATTGAGGCTCGAACAGTCCAAAAATCCTTTAGTGTCTTCATTATTTTTTTGATGACCTTCTTGTTGGGCTTGATGTTGTTGGGGATTACAGCAGAAGGAACACCGCGATTTATCTACCTCATGTTTGAGACCATTTCAGCTCTTGCGACAGTTGGGGTAACGGCAAATCTGACACCAGAATTGGGCAAGCTAGCTCTCAGCATTGTCATGGTGCTCATGTTTATTGGTCGTATCGGTCCCTTGACCTTGCTGGTTAGTCTAGCGGATTACCAGCCTGATAAGAAAGATTTGATTCAGTATATGAAAGCAGATATTAGTATTGGATAAGAAAGGAAGAACGATGTCAGATCGTACGATTGGAATTTTAGGTTTGGGGATTTTCGGGAGTAGTGTCCTGACAGCCCTAGCCAAGCAAGATATGAATATCATTGCCATTGACGACCACGCCGAGCGCATCAATCAATTTGAGCCCGTTTTGGCGCGTGGAGTTGTGGGCGATATTACAGATGAGGAACTCCTCAGAACTGCAGGAATTGATACCTGTGATACGGTTGTGGTGGCAACAGGGGAAAATCTGGAGTCGAGTGTACTTGCAGTTATGCATTGTAAGAGTCTAGGGGTACCAAGGGTTATTGCCAAGGTCAAAAGCCAGACAGCTAAGAAGGTGCTAGAAAAAATCGGTGCTGACTCAGTGATTTCACCTGAGTATGAAATGGGGCAGTCTCTAGCGCAGACCATTCTCTTTCATAACAATGTTGATGTCTTTCAGCTGGATAAAAATGTGTCTATCGTAGAGATGAAAATTCCTAGTGTCTGGGCAGGTCAAAGCCTGAGCCAGCTAGATTTACGTGGCAAATATAACCTCAATGTCCTAGGATTTCGTGAACAAGAAAATTCACCACTGGATGTCCAGTTTGGTCCTAATGACCTCTTGAAAGCAGATGCCTATATCTTGGCTGTCATTAACAACCAGTATCTAGATGACTTGGCAGAATTAAATTCGTAAGGAGGGGGATCCCCTCTTTTTTGATGTCCAAAATAGCAAATAGAGATAGCAACCCTTGTATTCTAGTAAAAGTCCTTCAAAAGCTGGACTTTATGGTAGAATAGAAAGAAGTGACAAGAGAGAAAGAAAAAATCAGTCCCCTAAAGGAGTAGATTATGAAGTTATTGTCTATCGCCATCCCTAGCTATAATGCCGCTGCCTATCTTCATTACTGTGTGGAATCGCTAGTGATTGGTGGTGAGCAAGTTGAGATTTTGATTATCAATGATGGGTCTCAGGACCAGACTCAGGAAATCGCTGAGCGTTTAGCCAGCAAGTATCCTAACATCGTTAGAGCTATCTATCAGGAAAATAAGGGCCATGGCGGTGCGGTCAATCGCGGCTTGGCGGAGGCTTCTGGGCGCTATTTTAAAGTAGTTGATAGTGATGACTGGGTGGATACTCGTGCTTACCTGAAAATTTTGGAAACCTTACAAGAATTAGAGAGTGAAGGTCAAGAGGTGGATGCCTTTGTGACCAATTTTGTCTATGAAAAGGAAGGCCAGTCTCGTAAGAAGAGTATGAGTTACGAGTCAGTCTTGCCTGTCCAGCAGATTTTTGGCTGGGATCAGGTCGGAAATTTCTCAAAAGGCCAGTATATCATGATGCACTCGCTGATTTATCGGACAGATTTGTTGCGAGCGAGCCAGTTCCAACTGCCTGAGCATACCTTTTATGTCGATAATCTCTTTGTCTTTACCCCCCTTCAGCAGGTCAAGACCATGTACTATCTGCCTGTCGATTTCTATCGTTATTTGATTGGGCGTGAGGACCAGTCTGTCAATGAGCAAGTGATGATTAAGCGCATTGACCAGCAACTCAAGGTCAATCGACTCTTGGTAGATCAGCTTGATTTGTCCCAAGTGAGTCATCCAAAAATGCGAGAATATTTGCTGAATCATATTGAAATCACGACGGTGATTTCCAGTGCCCTACTCAACCGAGCAGGCACAGCAGAGCATCTTGCCAAAAAACGGGAGCTATGGACCTATATTCAGCAGGAAAATCCAGAGGTCTTTCAGGCTATTCGGAAGACCATGTTGAGCCGTTTGACCAAACATTCAGTCTTACCAGCTCGCAAACTTTCTAATGTCGTCTATCAAATCACCAAATCTGTTTATGGATTTAATTAATATAAGTATTTTATAAGAGGGATTTAAGAAAAATTTTAACTTTTTCTTAATCCTTTTTAATTTTAGGAGATTATACTAGAGTCATCAAATAAAGAAAAACTCTAAGGAGAATCCTATGAAATTCAATCCAAATCAAAGATATACTCGTTGGTCTATTCGCCGTCTTAGTGTCGGTGTTGCCTCAGTTGTTGTAGCCAGTGGCTTTTTTGTCCTAGTTGGTCAACCAAGTTCTGTGCGTGCCGATGTGGTCAATCCGACCCCTGCCCAAGTCGTGCCAGACGCTGCTTCGGTGAGTGAAAAGAGCGACTTGCCAGCAGAGGTTCTCAAGAAAGCAGTTGATGTAGATCTTCCTTCAGAACAGGCAGATTCAACACCTAAAGCAAGTTTAGATGCTACAAGCTCTCCAGAAAAAGTGAATGTAGCTGATAAAGACCAAGTGGTAGCGCCAAAAGAAGAAGTGCAAGCAAAACCAGAATCTAAGAAAGAAACAGAGGAAGCGGTTAAACCTGCGACAAATCCTGCGCCTACAGTTGCTGGACAAGACCGTGAAGCAAATGAAGCTCAACCAGCAACCACTCCAGCTGAAGTGCAAAAAGGCGTGGCTGACAATATCAAAGACACAGTGGATGTGCCAGCCACTTACTTAGACAAGGCCAATTTCCCTGGTCCATTCACAGCCGGTGTTAACCAAGTCATTCCTTACGAATTCTTCGCCGGTGACGGTATGTTGACTCGTCTTATCTTGAAGGATTCAGACAAGGCCCCATGGTCAGACAATGGTTCAGCAAAAAATCCCGCCCTTCCACCAGTAGAAAACTTAGGCAAAGGTCTTTACTTCTATGAAGTAGACTTGGCAGGAACTCAAGGCAAATCAGATAAAGATCTTCTTGACCTCTTGAAACAAAATGGTACACAAAGTTATAAAGCCACTATCAAGGTATACGGTGCTAAAGATGGTAAGGCCGATTTAAGCAACCTCGTAGCAACAAAAGATTTGGATGTCAACTTGAACGGCTTAACCACTCCAGCTGAAGTCCAAAAAGGTGTGGCCGACAACACTAAAGACACAGTAGATGTTCCAGCTACATATTTGGACAAAGCGAACTTCCCAGGCCCATTCACAGCTGGTGTCAATCAAGTTATTCCATACGAATTTTTCGCTGGTGACGGTATGTTGACTCGTCTTATCTTGAAAGCTTCTGACAAGGCCCCATGGTCAGACAACGGTTCAGCTAAAAATCCCGCCCTTCCACCAGTAGAAAACTTAGGCAAAGGCCTCTACTTCTATGAAGTGGATTTGGCAGGAACTCAAGGCAAATCAGACAAAGAGCTTCTTGACTTGTTGAAACAAAACGGCACTCAAAGTTATAAGGCAACTATCAAGGTGTACGGCGCTAAAGATGGCAAGGCTGATTTGAGCAATCTTGTAGCGACAAAAGATTTGGATGTCAACTTGAATGGCTTGACTACCCCAGCTGAAGTGCAAAAAGGCGTAGCTGACAACACTAAAGACACAGTAGACGTCCCAGCTACTTACCTAGACAAAGCCAACTTCCCAGGTCCGTTCACAGCTGGTGTCAACCAAGTCATTCCTTACGAATTCTTCGCTGGTGACGGTATGTTGACTCGTCTTATCTTGAAGGCTTCAGACAAGGCTCCATGGTCAGATAACGGTTCAGCTAAAAATCCAGCTCTTCCACCAGTAGAGAAACTGGGCAAAGGCCTCTACTTCTATGAAGTGGATTTGGCCGGCACTCAAGGAAAATCAGATAAAGAACTTCTTGACCTCTTGAAGCAAAACGGCACTCAAAGTTATAAAGCTACAATCAAAGTTTACGGTGCTAAAGACGGCAAGGCCGATTTGAGCAATCTCGTAGCGACTAAGGATTTGACAGTAAACTTGAACGGACATCAGTCTCTTGTTCCGATGCAGTCAGGTTTCGTCCCTTCTTCTAATGGTTCAGCTATGCCGGCTCCAATGATGAATAGTCATCAAGATGCGCCTAATATGAAAGCTCAAATGCCTAGTGCCAATCAAGATGAGATGAAATCTAAAATGCCAGCTGCTAGCCAGGATAAGATGATGCCTAACAAAGAGCAGGACAAAACTATGAATGCTAGCCAACCAATGGCAACTCCAAGTATGAAGCAAGACCAAGTCGCAGCAACCTCAAGCAAAATGTCTGATGAAGGCAAGATGGCGTCTACTAACAAGGTGTCAAGTTCAATGATGGCTGATCACATGAAAGACCAAAAAGACATGCTTCCATATACTGGTGAAGCCCAAACATCAATGGCTACTATTGGATTCTTTGGATTAGCCTTGGCAGGTCTGCTAGGTGGACTCGGTTTGAAAGCTAAAAAAGAGGAAAATGACTAGTCTAGCTACAGACTTTCTATCTAGGATTTGAAAAATCCAGATATCGCTTAGAATGTTCGTAAAGCGATGAAAATAGTGTTATACTATTGTAGTATAGCACTGTTTTTTTCAAAGGAGAGACAGATGGGAAAGATAATTTTACTCGTTGACGACGAGGTAGAAATCACAGATATTCATCAACGTTATCTGGTTCAGGCAGGATATCAGGTTTTGGTGGCCCATGATGGGGTAGAGGCCTTAGAAATCTTCAAGCGAAAACCGATTGATTTGATTATTACAGATATCATGATGCCTAGAATGGATGGTTATGATTTGATTAGCGAGGTCCAGTATCAATCTCCGGATCAGCCTTTTCTCTTTATCACGGCTAAGACCAGCGAGCAGGACAAGATTTATGGCCTAAGCTTAGGGGCAGATGACTTTATTGCCAAGCCCTTTAGCCCCCGTGAGCTGGTTTTGCGTGTCCACAATATCTTGCGTCGCCTTCATCGTGGAGGTGAGACAGAGGTCGTCAGTCTCGGGGATTTACGGATGAATCACGGTAGTCATGAGGTCCAAGTCGGAGATGTGGCGCTTGATTTGACAGTAAAATCCTTCGAGCTTCTATGGCTTTTAGCTAGCAATCCAGAGCGCGTTTTCTCTAAAACAGACCTCTATGAAAAGGTCTGGCAAGAAGACTACGTGGATGATACTAATACCTTGAATGTTCATATTCATGCTCTGCGACAGGAGTTGGCTAAACATGCTAGTGCAGAAACGCCGACCATCAAAACTGTTTGGGGCTTGGGCTACAAAATTGAGAAAGCACGAGGCAGTTAATGAAATTAAAAAGTTATATTTTAGTGGGGTATATCATTTCAACACTCCTAACGATTATCGTGGTTTTTTGGGCTATTCAGCGAATGCTAATTGAAGAAAGAGAAATTTATTTCCTAGTGGGGATGACCCTCATAGCTAGTTTTGTCGGTGCTGGGATTAGTCTCTTTCTCCTATCGCCGGTCTTTACTTCGTTGAGTAAACTCAAGGAACATGCCAAACGGGTAGCGGACAAGGACTTTCCCTCAAATCTGGAGGTTCAAGGCCCTGTAGAATTTCAACAATTAGGCCAAGCTTTCAATGAAATGTCCCATGATTTGCAGGCCACCTTTGATTCCTTGGAGGAAAGCGAGCGAGAAAAGGGTTTGATGATTGCTCAACTTTCGCATGATATCAAGACCCCCATCACTTCGATCCAAGCGACGGTAGAAGGGATTTTGGATGGGGTTATCAAGGAAGGAGAACAGGACCATTATCTAGCAACCATTGGACGCCAGACGGAAAGACTCAATAAACTGGTTGAGGAATTAAATTTTTTGACCCTAAACACGGCTAAAAATCAGGTGGAAACAACCAGCAAAGACAGCATTTTTCTGGACCAGCTCTTGATTGAGTGCATGAGTGAATTTCAGTTCTTGATTGAGCAGGAGGAACGAGATGTCCACTTGCAGGTAATCCCAGAGTCTGCTCGGATTGAGGGAGATTATGCCAAACTTTCTCGAATCTTGGTGAATCTGGTCAATAACGCTTTTAAATACTCTGCTCCAGGAACCAAGCTGGAAGTGGTGGCTAAGGTGGAGAATAACCAGCTTTCAATCAGTGTGACTGATGAGGGGCAGGGCATTGCCCCAGAGGACTTGGAGAATATTTTCAAACGCCTTTATCGTGTAGAAACTTCGCGCAATATGAAAACAGGTGGTCATGGCTTAGGACTTGCGATTGCGCGTGAATTGGCCCATCAATTGGGTGGGGAAATTACAGTCAGCAGCCAGTACGGTCTCGGAAGCACCTTTACCCTCCTTCTCAACCTCTCCGGCAGTGAAAATAAAGCTTAAAACCCCTTTACAAATCTAGCCATTCATGGTAAAATAGATTTTGTGTGAAATATCAGCAGGAAAGCATGAAGCTCGTCAACAGGTGTCTTATGATAAGTAACCTTGGCTGTTTAGGCGAAGGGCATCTGCACGAATCAGGGCTTTCTAAGTGACTATTTCCACCGAAATATTATTTATATCAGGAGGACATTCACATGTCACGTTATACAGGACCATCTTGGAAACAAGCTCGTCGCCTTGGCCTTTCACTTACAGGTACAGGTAAAGAATTGGCACGTCGTAACTACGTACCAGGACAACACGGACCAAACAACCGTTCTAAATTGTCAGAATACGGTTTGCAATTGGCTGAAAAACAAAAACTTCGTTTCACTTACGGTGTAGGTGAAAAACAATTCCGTAACTTGTTCGTACAAGCTACAAAAATCAAAGGCGGAATCCTAGGTTTCAACTTCATGCTTCTTTTGGAACGTCGTTTGGATAACGTTGTTTACCGTCTTGGTCTTGCGACTACTCGTCGTCAAGCTCGTCAATTCGTAAACCACGGTCACATCCTTGTTGACGGAAAACGCGTTGATATCCCATCATACCGCGTAACTCCAGGTCAAGTGATCTCAGTTCGTGAGAAATCATTGAAAGTTCCAGCAATCCTTGAAGCAGTAGAAGCTACTCTTGGACGTCCAGCATTCGTATCATTCGATGCTGAAAAATTGGAAGGTTCATTGACTCGCTTGCCAGAACGCGATGAAATCAACCCAGAAATCAACGAAGCACTTGTCGTTGAATTCTACAACAAAATGCTTTAATTTTAAGAAATATCTTACAGAAAGCCTACAACAGTGGGCTTTTTACTTTGTCTTAAAATGTTGATTTCTGGGTTTGTATGGAGATTTGCTAGTAAGATTATTTGCGCATCTAAGTCTATCTATGCCAAGAATTAAGCGATGCTGATGATATAAATCTGGTGTGATATAATATTTTGGCCCCCTCACTTTAAGGAAGGGAGGTGTTATATATGCTAGAATTATTTTCCCTTTTTCTAGCTCCGTTACTTGTTAACGTACTATCTGAGCTTTTCAAGCTATGGATAAAGAGACGTAGGAAGTAGCATTTAACCCTTTTAGAGGGTAGCAAAAAACCCCATCGGTGGCACGGTGGGGCTTTTTAGTTATATATGCTAGAAGCATTATTTTCCCTTTATGCTCTCATTCTAACACAATCCTTTCGATATTTCAAGCTTTTGTTTTGATATTCCTCAGAGTGTGTTTGTGTCTTGAATACGTTCCACTGAAATTAGCACACGCGCTACCAAGTTCCATTCCACCGCAAAGAAATCAACTCTTTTCTAGGGGATTTCCGCCCTCATTTTGCTCTTTTGTGCTAAAATAGACTTATAAATTGAAAATAAGGAATGTTTATGAAATCGGGTAATGGTTTTTGGAAAGGCTGTCTCTATTTTTGGGGCTTCTTGTTCTTACTGGGCCTCTTGGTTCAATATGCTCTTCCGCTTGCGGCTTGTGTCCTACTGGGTTATGGCGGTTACCGTCTCTACAAACGTTGGCGCTATCCTCTTTTGCAAGATGCCTCTCTAGACGATCGGATTGAGCTTTTAAAAGCTCGGATTCGTCAGGCGGACAAAGATATTCAGCAATTAGAGGGAATTTTAGTAGAAAAAGGTTCAGATTCCTATAAGAGTTTGGCTAATCAAGTATTAATCGAACTGAGGGAAATCCATCAGGAGGCGGATCGTCTAAAGTCCTATATCGATGCTGATGTCTACAACCGTATTGACAAAAAGGTTCGTACAGTAAGGGCAAACATCGATGTTCAGCTAGAACGTTTGGATAGGGAAAGTCAGGTAGATCTTGAGAATGCGGAGCCAGAGGAATTAGCTCCAGAATTGTCCCAGACCTTGGCCAATATTGCTATTGACCATCAGGCAATTTTAGACAAGATTGCCACCTCTGCCGAGGGAGATAAGGAAGAATTGACTGCCATTCATAGTTTGAAGATGGAGAAATTCCAAACGATTTTAGAAGGCTATTTAAAGATTAAGGCCAATCCGAAGAACTATAATCGGGCAGAAGAACGCTTAGAGCAAGCTAAAGCAGCTATCGAACAATTTGACCTTGAGCTAGACCAAGTCTTGAGAGAACTCAATGAAACAGATATGCGTGATTTTGATATCAGTCTGCGTATCCTAGAAAAAGATCGCAAAGAATAGGTTAGAAATAAAGGAGTAACCATGACAGAATTTAATTTTGATATTGACCAGATTGCCAATAATACGGTAGCTAAGGTAGATAAGACAACCCAAATCATCGAGACCAATACTGGCTCAGACAAGACCTTGACCTTCCTTGAAAAGTTGAGCCCTGAGCAGCAAGAAGGAATCAAGGCGCGCGTGCCCCAGTTGGTAGACCAGTTTGTCACAAATCAAAATGCTCTCTTAGATTTTGGACAATATGCTGTCGAAGGTGTGAATAATACGGTCAATCGTATCTTGTCAGAACAAAAGAAACTGCAGATTCCCCAAGTGGATGATCTACTCAAGAACACCAACCGTGAGTTGCAAGGCTTTGTAGTCAAATACAAGAACGCTGAAATTGCTGAGTTAGAAGAGAAGCCAAACTTTTTGCAACGATTGTTTAACAAGAGCAAGAATACACTACAAGAATTTTACTTTGATTCAAAAACAGTGGAGCAAAAACTCGATAGCATGGCTGCCGCAGTGGTCAAGCAAGAAGATGTGCTAGCTCGAAATATCGTCTCTGCTGAAATGTTGATTGAGGACAATACTAAGTCTATTGAAAATCTAGTGGGAGTGATTTCTTTTATCGAAGCCAGCCAGACAGAAGCTGGCAATCGCGCTGCAGAACTGAAAGCTCAAGCTGATCGACTCGACACAAGTACGGTAGAATACCAAACCAAGTCACAAGAATTGGCCCGCATGGCTGAAGTGGTCAATACCCTCGAACAACAACACACCGAGTATGTCAGCCGTCTCTACGTTGCCTGGGCAACAACACCTCAGATGCGTAATCTTGTGAAGGTGTCATCTGATATGCGTCAAAAATTGGGCATGCTTCGTCGCAATACCATTCCAACAATGAAACTTTCGATTGCCCAACTTGGTATTTTGCAACAATCAATGAAATCAGGTGTCGTGGCAGATGCCATTGTCAATGCCAATAATGCTGCCCTTCAGATGCTAGCTGAAACCAGCAAGGAAGTGATTCCGCAGATGGAGAGAATTGCACAAAGCCCGACAGTCGCTGTCGAATCTGTTACCAAACTGGCTGAAAGTCTGGTCGCTCAAAACCAAGGTATCGTCGCAGCAATTGAGTTGGGACGTCAGAAACGTGCCCAACTAGAAACAACCATCGTCAAGTCCGCAGAAATGATCAACGATTCTGTCAAACTACGCGATGAGAAAATCGTTCAAGCCCTTCTAGACCAAGGCAAGGCCGCCCAGAAAGAAGTACAAGAATAACACACAAGTCCCTTGTAAGTATAGCTTGCAAGGGATTTTGGATTTTTCTATATATTCGAACCTCTAATTTATTTCACAAAAAATATAGTCAAAAATGTAGTCATTCGGTTGATTTTTGTTGCAATGTACTGAAATTAACAAAAGAAAAAAACGCTGATTAAGCGTTTTTCTTCTGTATTGATTCGTATTGAATGCTTACTTAACTTCTGTAAACACAACGTGTTTGCGAAGTTTTGGTGAGTATTTCTTCAATTGAAGACGGTCTGGAGTGTTACGTTTGTTTTTAGAAGTAAGGTACAAGCGTTCACCAGATTCTTTGTGTTCAAGTGTAATATTTACGCGCATGGTATCTCCCTTCTATTATTCAGCTGATGCAGCTTTAGCGATTTTACGTCCTTTGTAGTATCCTTTAAGTGATACACGGTGAGAACGTGAGTAATCTCCAGTAGTTTCGTCAAAGTTTACAGATGGAGCTGTTACTTTGTAGTGTGTACGACGTTTGTTTTTCTTCGCTTTTGAAGTGCGACGTGCAGGTACTGCCATTTTGATTTCTCCTTTAGGTATTTATATTCGATTCAATCTACTGATTTTCATCAACCATATTAGAATAACACATTTTTTTTGTAAAGTAAAGTTACTTGACAAAAAAAGATGAAAAAATTCTCCTGTCAGTCCTAGCAGACAGGAGAAGGTGTTAAATATCAATCTCAAATGGTTCGTCAATGGTTTCTGATACGTATTTTCCGTCTTTCTTCCGTTGTTTGACACATTCTGTGAGGAGATATTCGATTTGCCCATTGACTGAACGAAAGTCATCTTCTGCCCATGATGCGAGTGCAGCGTATAACTTTGTTGAGAGTCGAAGGGGGATCTGCTTCTTTTTAGCTTCAGCCATCTTTAGTAAAGACTTCCTGTGTTGACAATTGGTTGTGCATCATGATTGCCACAGAGTACGACAAGGAGATTTGAAACCATGGCAGCTTTTCGTTCTTCGTCAAGCTCTACCAATTCCCCTTCATTGAGTCGTTCTAGTGCCATTTCAACCATTCCTACAGCACCATCCACAATCATCTTACGGGCATCAATAATGGCAGATGCTTGTTGGCGTTGAAGCATGACAGCAGCAATTTCTGGAGCGTAAGCTAGGTAAGTAATACGTGCTTCAAGGATTTCCTAGGCAGTCATTGTCATTTGATGATTTAGCTCCTAAAAAAGGAGATTTTGTGCTAACATCACCACTTTGTCCAAGTCGAGTGTGGTTTGCAAGGTTGACTGCTACGCTGAAGGGATTGACAAAGTAAAAGCCAGGTTCTTTGATGGTACCTGTATAGTTACCAAAGAGTGTCAGAACCAGAGCCTCCTGAGGTTTGACAACTTTTAAACCAGCATGAGTTAGCGCTGCAATTACGATTAGTAAAGGTCCGATAATAATTCCAAAAATGTTTTCCGAACCAATACCCATTATAAATATAAAGATACCAAGTACGATTGTCAACTCAATGAGAATCAATGCTAATACACCATTTGGTTTTGAATTGATTAGTTTTTCAGTCATAAGAATGACCTCTGTTATTTGATATCTAAATGATATCATTTTGTTTTTAAAAATTAATAGAAAGTTGACAAATAATCACTAAAAAGTTTCAGCCCAATAATTACTTGTAGGAAGTGAGATTATATTGTGCTGAAATACTCTTTTATTCTTATAACTTTTACACTATAATTGTAGTTAGAAAGGAAGAGAAATGTTTGATTATAGAGCACTAGTTATTTTGATGACTTTGATGGATCATTGTGAGCTATCATTATATGAATTATCTGTTAAGGTGAGCTTACCTATAAAGGAAGTCAAAGAAGGAATAGATTATTTAGTGCCTTATCTAGCTAATAAAGGGATAGTGCTGGATAAAAAACAAGGTCGCTATAGTTTATCAAATCGTACGAAACAGTCTTTGACAGATATTATTAAGTCGGATGAATTGGTTTTACCAAAGTCGACTCGCTTAGCATTAATCTATCTTTACACTTTTTGCCGATTAGATTTTATATCGAATAATCATTACCAAGACTTTTTGAAAGTAAGTAAGAATACAACCTTATCTGATATTCAATCATTAAGAAAGATTATGTTAGATAATGATTTGGAGCTAGGGTACAGTAGAGCAAAAGGTTATACTTTACACGGTTCAGAGTGGAATAAGCACCGTTTAGCTTTTCAAATGGTTAGTGAGTTGTTGGAATCCTCCATAGGGATTTGGGGGTTGGATTATGTTTTATCCAGTTGGGGGTATTCATTAACTTATGATTTGATTGATCAGGTAGTTAAAGATTATTATGAAAAGCTACAGATAGTACCTATTGTTAATCAATTAAAAGTTTGCCTTTTCGGTTTAGTATTCATTATATGTAGGTATCAAAGGGATGTTGAAAGAGTATGTCTTTCAGAGACATTAGTATCTCCTATTATTCAAGATATAACGACTATTTTATTAGATACAGTAGTTGATTTGGGAATTATAGATACGGTATTTTCAGAGGATGATTATCGCTATGTCACAGTTTTATTATCAAGTTGCTTTGAAGGTGAAGTAGATGTTGCTCCGGTTTACTTTAATCAATTAACAGAGGCTATTGTAAGTAGAATGGAAGATATTTCTTTGTTACATTTTAAACAAAGAGAAGTATTGAGAGAAAATCTTCGCCGCCACCTTATACCGGCTTACTATAGATTAAAGTTCGGCTTACCTAGCTCAAATGAATATGTGTTGCATGTTAAAGAACATTATCCTGATTTATTTGAACTAGTAAAAGATTCTTTGACTCCCTTGATGGACGCTATTGACAAGCCCATACCTGATAGTGAAACAGCATATTTTGTTATCCATTTTGGAGGATATTTAAAGAAAGCAGACAATTTGCCTCAAAAATGTTATAAAGCAGCAATTATCTGTCCTAATGGAATTAGTTCTTCATTGATGATAAAAGAGAATCTATTAGCATTATTCCCTCAAATTGAGTTTATAGGAACCTCAAAGATTGATGATTTATATGCGAAAACTAGTAGTGAATATGATATGGTTTTTTCTACTATAAAGGTGGATACAGAGAAGCCAAATTATCTAGTTTCTGTTATGATGACGGAAGAACAAACAACACAGTTAGTTGAATTGGTATCAAAAGATTTCCCAGATACAGGTTATCGAGATATTGAGCTTAATCAGATAATTAGCATAGTAAGACGATATAGTGTAATAACACAAGAATTAGAGTTAAAATTAGCATTAAAGAGGTATCTCTATCAAGAAATGAACAGAAAGGAAGTGTTACCATTGTTAGAAGAATTAATTACAAAAGAAACTTATCAGGTTAGTTCGGAAAAATTAGGATGGAAGGAGGCAATTCGTTTAGCAGCTAAACCGCTTTTGGATCAACATAAGATAACTGAGAACTACCCTGAGGCAATGATTCAAAAAGTAGAAGAGTTTGGGCCTTTTATTAATTTAGGGAAGGGAGTAGCAATTCCTCACGCTCGGCCAGATGAAGGTGTGAATGAAATAGGAATGTCAATGTTAGTTTTGGAAGAACCGATTTATTTATTGGATAATCCAGAACAAGAGGTAAGATTGTTGATTTGTATTGCAGCTATTGATAATGAGAGTCATTTAAAGGCTTTGTCACATTTAACAACAATTTTAAGAGATAAAAATCATGTTCAAACTTTAATATCATCAAAAAACTATGATGACATTGAAATGATAATTAAACAGGAGGATTAGATAATGTTAAAAATTGGTACAGCTTGTGGTTCAGGATTAGGTTCAAGTTTTATGGTACAGATGAATATTGAATCTGTATTGAGTGATTTGAATGTTTCAGATGTAGAAGTTGAACACTATGATTTAGGTGGAGCAGATCCAAATGCAGCTGATATTTGGATTGTTGGTCGTGATTTAGCTGATTCAGCTAGTCATCTTGGAGATGTTCGTATCTTAAATAGTATTATTGATATGGATGAACTACGAGAATTAATTACTAAACTTTGTGAAGAAAAAGGACTTATTTAGGAGGCTAGCGTCATGATGAAGTTCATATTGGATATTGTTAGTACACCAGCTATTTTAGTAGCTTTAATTGCAATCTTAGGATTAGTTCTTCAGAAGAAGAAATTACCTGATATTATTAAAGGTGGAATTAAGACCTTTGTTGGTTTCTTAGTTGTATCTGGTGGTGCAGGAATTGTACAAAATTCTTTGAATCCATTTGGTACCATGTTTGAACATGCTTTTCATTTATCTGGAGTTGTACCGAATAATGAAGCAATTGTAGCAGTAGCTTTAACCACATATGGCTCAGCTACTGCAATGATTATGTTTGCAGGTATGGTATTCAATATCTTAATTGCTCGTTTTACTCGATTCAAATATATCTTTTTAACAGGACACCACACTCTATATATGGCGTGTATGATTGCGGTCATTTTATCAGTTGCTGGCTTTACAAGTTTGCCTCTTATCTTACTAGGAGGATTAGCACTCGGTATTATTATGAGTGTTTCCCCGGCATTTGTGCAAAAATATATGGTTCAATTAACTGGAAATGACAAGGTGGCTTTAGGTCATTTCAGTTCTTTGGGATATTGGTTAAGTGGTTTCACTGGTAGCCTTATCGGTGACAAATCAAAATCAACAGAGGACATTAAATTTCCAAAGAGTTTAGCTTTTTTACGTGATAGTACTGTTAGTATTACTTTATCTATGGCAGTTATTTACATTATTGTAGCTATCTTTGCAGGGTCAGAATATATAGAAAAAGAAATCAGTAATGGTACAAGTGGTCTAGTTTATGCTTTACAATTAGCAGGTCAATTTGCAGCAGGTGTATTTGTTATTTTAGCAGGTGTTCGCCTTATTTTGGGTGAAATTGTTCCAGCCTTTAAAGGTATTTCAGAGCGTCTTGTACCTAATTCAAAACCTGCTTTGGATTGTCCGATTGTTTATACTTATGCACCTAATGCAGTCCTAATTGGATTTATCTCTAGTTTTGTTGGTGGTTTAGTAAGTATGGCAATTATGATTGCTTCAGGAACGGTTGTCATCTTACCAGGCGTTGTGCCTCATTTCTTCTGTGGAGCGACTGCAGGTGTCATTGGGAATGCATCTGGTGGTGTTCGTGGAGCCACTATTGGAGCATTTTTACAAGGTATTTTAATTAGTTTTCTTCCAGTCTTTTTAATGCCAGTTTTGGGAGGACTTGGTTTCCAAGGGTCAACTTTCTCAGATGCAGATTTTGGTCTATCAGGAATTATTTTAGGAATGTTGAATCAATTTGGCTCGCAAGCAGGCATTGTTATTGGTCTTGTTCTTATTCTAGCAGTTATGTTTGGAGTATCCTTTATTAAAAAGCCATCTGCAAAGGAGGAATAAGGGATGATTTTAAGTGAAAATAGAGAAGATGAGTTAAGAAAATTTGCAACAAAAATCCGATTAAATACTCTTAGAACATTGAATCATCTTGGATTCGGCCATTATGGAGGGAGTCTGTCTATAGTAGAAGTTTTAGCAGTGCTTTATGGTGAAATAATGCCGATGACTCCAGAAATATTTGCGTCACGAGATAGAGATTATTTTGTTTTATCCAAGGGACATGCTGGACCAGCTTTGTACAGCACACTCTATTTGAATGGTTTCTTTGACAAAGAATTCTTACATTCTTTAAATACAAATGGAACCAAATTACCGTCTCATCCTGATAGAAATCTAACGCCGGGCATAGATATGACAACTGGCTCTTTAGGACAGGGAATTAGTGTTGCAACCGGACTTGCATATGGTCAGAGAATAAGAAAAAGTCCCTTTTATACCTATGCTATTGTTGGAGATGGTGAGTTAAATGAGGGACAATGTTGGGAGGCTATACAGTTTGCTTCTCATCAACAGTTATCTAATTTAATTGTATTTGTAGACGATAACAAAAAACAATTAGATGGTTTTACAAAGGATATTTGTAATCCAGGTGATTTTGTAGAAAAATTCTCAGCATTTGGGTTTGAATCCATTAGGGTCAATGGTTCAGATATTAGAGAAATTTATGAAGGGATTATCCAATTAAAACAGTCAAATAATTCATCCCCTAAGTGTATTGTATTAGATACTATTAAAGGTCAAGGAGTTCGAGAGCTGGAAGAAATGAAATCCAATCATCATCTTCGCCCTACTGTAGAGGAGAGACAAATGTTAACTTCAGTTGTAGAAAGATTAAGTCAGGAATTGGAGGAAACAGAATGATGAGAAGTACGAAAGAATTACGACATGTGTATAGAGATTTCCTTCTAGAAGCTAACCAAAGTTATTCTGATATAGTAGTTTTAGAAGCAGACTTGTCAAGTTCGATGGCTACTAATAATCTTGAAAAGGACTTTGGAGACCGTTATGTGAATGTTGGGATCATGGAAGCAGAAATGGTCGGGCTTGCAGCAGGTTTATCTATTCAGGGGTTTAGACCTTATCTTCATACATTTGGCCCTTTTGCTTCACGAAGAGTATTTGATCAATTATTTATTTCTCTTGGGTACGCACAATTGGATGCCACTGTAATTGGCTCAGATGCAGGAGTAACGGCAGAGATGAATGGTGGAACACATATGCCATTTGAAGAAATTGGATTGTTACGTTTAATTCCTAAATCAATCATTTTTGAAGCAACTGATGATATCCAATTTCGTGAAATCTTGAACCAGACATTAGAATTAAAAGGACTAAAATATATTCGAACAATTAGAAAAGCTCCAGAGGCTGTATATCAAGGTGGAGAAGATTTTTCTAAAGGCTACATTGAGTTAAGACACGGTGAAGATGTTGTAATAGTTGCTTCTGGCATAATGGTTGCTCCAAGTATTCGAGTTGCGGATGAACTGTCTAAATTAGGTTATTCAGTAGGTGTGATAGATTTATTTAGAATCAAACCGATACCAGAACAGATAAAAACAATATTAAGTGGAAAAACTATATTTACTGTAGAAAACCACAATCAGATAGGTGGAATTGGCAGTGCTTTATGTGAATTATTCTCTGATGATGGAATAACAAAAATTCATCGGATGGGTGTTCAAGAAAGATTCGGTCAAGTAGGGAAAATGGATTATCTTCTTAATGAGTATGGTTTGAGTGAATCGAATATAAAAGAGAAAGTTCTAGAGTTTTATAATGCAAGATAGATGTTAAATACACTTATCTGAAAGAACTTCTGTAAAAATTACATTACGTTATTTAAAGCAAGCGGATTAAAAGCATATTCTGGTAATCAGAAAGTGCCCTGATCCGCTTTGTTGTTTTTAATTTAAAATGTTTATATATGTATAGAATTTTCTGAAAATTCAAGAATTTTCTTCTGTTCATTACTTTTAAAATGTGCTATAATAGTAAAAACTGAAATGGGAGGGAACAAATGACTGAATTAGATAAACGTCACCGCAGTAGCATTTATGACAGCATGGTAAAATCACCAAACCGTGCCATGCTTCGTGCGACTGGTATGACAGATAAGGACTTTGAAACACCGATTGTAGGGGTTATTTCGACCTGGGCGGAAAATACACCATGTAACATTCACTTGCATGATTTCGGGAAATTGGCTAAAGAGGGTGTCAAATCAGCAGGTGCTTGGCCTGTGCAGTTTGGGACTATCACTGTAGCGGACGGGATTGCTATGGGAACGCCTGGTATGCGTTTCTCTTTGACATCTCGTGATATCATCGCGGACTCTATCGAGGCGGCGATGGGTGGTCACAACGTCGATGCCTTTGTCGCTATCGGTGGCTGTGACAAGAACATGCCTGGTTCTATGATTGCTATTGCTAATATGGATATCCCAGCTATTTTCGCCTATGGTGGAACCATTGCACCGGGAAATCTTGATGGCAAAGACATCGACTTGGTTTCTGTTTTTGAAGGTATCGGAAAATGGAATCACGGTGACATGACGGCTGAGGATGTGAAACGTCTTGAATGTAATGCCTGCCCTGGCCCTGGTGGTTGTGGTGGTATGTACACTGCTAATACCATGGCGACAGCTATTGAAGTTCTCGGTATGAGTTTGCCAGGTTCATCCTCTCACCCAGCTGAATCAGCTGACAAGAAAGAAGACATCGAAGCAGCAGGACGTGCTGTTGTTAAGATGTTGGAACTTGGTCTCAAACCATCAGATATCTTGACTCGTGAAGCCTTTGAAGATGCCATTACTGTGACTATGGCTCTCGGTGGTTCTACAAACGCCACTCTTCACTTGCTTGCCATTGCCCATGCTGCCAATGTTGACTTGTCACTTGAGGACTTTAATACGATCCAAGAGCGTGTGCCTCACTTGGCCGACTTAAAACCATCTGGTCAGTATGTTTTCCAAGACCTCTACGAAGTCGGTGGTGTCCCTGCGGTTATGAGATATCTCTTGGCAAATGGATTCCTTCACGGAGATCGTATCACATGTACTGGTAAGACTGTTGCTGAGAACTTAGCTGACTTTGCAGACCTCACTCCAGGTCAAAAAGTCATTATGCCACTTGAAAATCCAAAACGTGCGGATGGTCCGCTTATCATCTTGAACGGGAACCTTGCACCAGACGGTGCGGTTGCCAAGGTATCAGGTGTTAAAGTGCGTCGTCACGTTGGTCCAGCTAAGGTCTTTGACTCAGAAGAAGATGCTATCCAGGCTGTTTTGACAGATGAAATCGTTGATGGCGATGTAGTCGTTGTTCGTTTCGTTGGACCTAAAGGTGGTCCTGGTATGCCTGAGATGCTGTCACTTTCATCAATGATCGTTGGTAAAGGTCAAGGAGACAAGGTGGCCCTCTTGACAGATGGTCGTTTCTCTGGTGGTACTTATGGTCTGGTTGTTGGACATATCGCTCCTGAAGCTCAGGATGGTGGACCAATTGCCTACCTTCGTACAGGCGATATCGTTACGGTTGACCAAGATACTAAAGAAATTTCCATGGCTGTATCCCAAGAAGAACTTGAAAAACGTAAAGCAGAAACTACCTTGCCACCACTTTACAGTCGTGGTGTCCTCGGTAAATATGCTCACATCGTATCATCTGCTTCACGCGGAGCCGTGACAGACTTCTGGAATATGGACAAGTCAGGTAAAAAATAAACTCAAAAGCAAGCCAACTTCGGCTTGCTTTTTTTCATCTTTAAAAGTTATTGACCTGCTTAACGAGGTGGCAGTCCAAGGGCAATACGACCGTAGCGACTGATTCGTGTGATTTTCCAAGCAGGTGACCAGGTGACTTCAACCTTGACATCTTCAATCCCCTCGATTTGTTTCAGACCTGCAACGATTTCAATAGGCAAACTTTCTGCACAATCGCAGGCAGTGTCGGTGAAGGTCATGACAATCTTGCAGAGACCCGTTTCATCCAGATTGATTTCATAAATCAGCCCTAGATTGTAAACATCCAATTCCACATCGGTATCAAAAACCTTCTCTAGTTTTTTGATAATTTGGTCTTGCAAGGCCAAAGCACGGTCATTGATTTTGATATCGTCTCTCATTACAGTCCCTCCACGTGATAAATATCCTCTATTTTCTCATAATTCTGACAATTTGGCAAGTTTTTGATGAATTTTCTGAAAAATATGATAAAATGAAGAAAATACTGAATCAAGGGGAAGCCTATGGAGCAGATTGGAAAAGTCTTTAGACAATTACGAGAGTCAAGAAATATCTCGCTGAGACAAGCAACTGGGGGACAATTTTCGCCGTCTATGTTATCTCGCTTTGAAACTGGTCAGAGTGAGCTTTCGGTGGAAAAGTTTTTATTTGCCCTGGAAAATATATCTGCCAGTGTGGAGGAGATCCTCTTTCTGGCGAGAGGTTTTCAGTATGATACAGATTCTGAGTTGAGAAAAGAAATCATAGATGTCTTGGATCCAAAGAATATAGCTCCGCTTGAGGACTTGTATCGCAGGGAGTATCAAAAGCATGCCTATTCTCAAAACAAACAGAAACATATTTTAAATGCCATTATTATCAAGTCTTATATGAAGAGTATGGATGAAAGGGTAGAGTTAACGGCAGAGGAAGGGAAAGTCCTTCATGACTATCTGTTTTCTACCGAGATCTGGGGGATCTATGAACTCAATTTATTTTCAGTCAGTTCTGCTTTTTTATCTGTTTCTCTTTTTACTAGATATGTACGAGAAATGGTACGTAAATCTGATTTTCTAATGGAAATGTCTGGCAATCGAAACCTTTTTCACACTATACTATTGAATGGTTTTTTAGCCAGCATTGAGTGTGAAGAATTTACCAATGCCTCTTATTTTAAACGTGTTATCGAAGAGCATTTCTACAATGAAAATGAAACCTATTTCCGAATTGTCTATTTGTGGGCTGAAGGCCTCCTTGATAGCAAGCAAGGTAGAGTCAAGGAAGGCCAGAAAAAGATGGAAGATGCTGTCCATATTTTTGAGATGCTTGGCTGTAATAAATCTGCCGAATACTATAGAAATACGACCGATTGTTGAATATCTGCAAACTAAGAAAATAATTTAAAATTTGAAGCAATAGAACTGTTGGGCTCTCTCGTGTCACTGGAGAAATTCTATCGTTTCTTTTTGTTCATTTTATTTGTTGCATATATTCAAAAGTTTTCCTCTAAGATTTCTAAGTGCTATACTATAGTCATACTTCATATAGAACTTCGAACAAGAAGGGAGATTACCTATGAACCTATTGTTTAGAAATCAAGCTTATCGACTCTTGACTTTGTCACGCTTCTTCAATGCTTTTGGTGCTTCAATTTTCAATCTGGTCTTTATCGTTTATGCATCGACCTTGCCACAAGCCTCTTTTGCGGTTGCTATGGCGAATATTGTCATGATTCTTCCGACTCTCTTTACAGTTTTTGTAGGGATTCGGGCAGATTATACGAGGGACAAGGTCAAATGGATGGTCTATAGCGGTTTGTTTCAGGCGGTTTTATTTTTTCTAGCAGCCCTAGTTGTTCAGCAAGCTAGTCTCTTTGCCTTTTCTAGCCTGTGTTTGATCAATGTCATTAGTGATGTCATCAGTGATTTTGCAGGTGGCTTGCGTATGCCTCTTATTAAGGAAAAAGTAGCTGAAGATGATTTGATGGAGGCTTACTCTTTTTCCCAGTTCATTACCTATATTTCAGCTATTGGTGGTCAAGCTTTTGGAGTCTGGCTCTTAGGGCTATCGGTCAACAATTTTTCCCTCGTTGCGGGAATCAATGCCTGTTTCTTCCTAGTATCAGCCGTCATCCTCTTTTTAGGAAAAAGCAAATTGAGCCTGTCAATTTCATCTCCTGATGGTGAATCACTAAAAAATGAGAAGCTTTCTATCAAAGACCAGTTCCTAACGATTTATCGGAATTTACGTCT
The DNA here is from genome assembly GCA_905221285.1 of bacterium. Taxonomy (GTDB): domain Bacteria; phylum Bacillota; class Bacilli; order Lactobacillales; family Streptococcaceae; genus Streptococcus. The sequence continues at coordinate 46,002 of CAJNCM010000007.1, read as the reverse complement.
CGTTTTTCTTAAAGGTGGACAGAAAAACTTTGGTTTTATGCTCTGTGCTGTCTTGCTTATCAATGCCTTGGGTGGCGCTTTAGGAAGCATCTATAACATCTTCTTTTTGAGCCATTCTCTTTTGGACTTTTCTTACACAGAGGCATTATTTATCAGTCAAGTCTGTGCTTTGTTAGCAATCATCATCAGTAGCCTTACGGGCAATGATTTTTTTGGGAAGCAGTCCTTGCCTAGATTGATGATGTGGGTGACCGTAGGACTCAGTCTAGTTGGTCTAGCTAATTTATTCAATCAAGTCGTACTTGGTTTACTATTTCTCTGTTCAACTCTGTATGTGTCTGGTAAAGTTCAACCAAAGATTAGTGCCATGCTCCTGAAAAATCTAGCTCCAGAGGTTCTAGCTCGTACCAGTAATTTTTTAGGTTTATTGTTTACCTTATCCATACCTGTGGGAACAGCCTGTTTTTCACTTGTAGCCGTATGGAATATACAGTTGACTTGGATACTATTTGTTGGTTTTTCCTTGCTGGCTATTTTTTTGACAGGTCTTAATCTCAAAAATGATATCTAATACTCTTCGAAAATCTCTTCAAACCACGTCAGCGTCGCCTTACCGTACTCAAGTACAGCTTGCGGCTAACTTCCTAGTTTGCTTTTTGATTTTCATTGAGTATAAATCCTAATGTTTTCTCACTGTTTTAATCCCTTTATTTATGGTAAAATAAGACTATTAAGTTTAAAGAGGATTCCCTATGAAATTACAAAAACCAAAAGGAACGCAGGATATTTTGCCTGCTGAATCTGCCAAATGGCAGTACGTTGAGGGCTTTGCCCGTGAGATTTTCAAGCGCTATAACTATGCAGAAGTGCGCACGCCTATTTTTGAGCACTACGAGGTTATCAGTCGCTCTGTTGGAGATACAACGGATATCGTAACCAAGGAAATGTACGATTTCTATGACAAAGGTGACCGTCACATTACCCTCCGTCCAGAAGGAACTGCGCCCGTTGTCCGTTCCTATGTAGAAAATAAACTCTTCGCTCCAGAAGTGCAAAAGCCAAGTAAGTTCTACTACATGGGCCCTATGTTCCGCTATGAGCGTCCACAGGCAGGGCGTTTGCGCCAGTTCCACCAGATTGGTGTTGAGTGTTTTGGATCTAGCAATCCAGCTACTGATGTGGAAACCATTGCTATGGCAGCTCATTTCCTGAAAGAAATCGGCATCCAAGGTGTCAAATTGCACCTCAACACTCTTGGAAATCCTGAGAGTCGTGCGGCCTACCGTCAAGCCTTGATTGACTATTTGACACCGCTCAAGGAGACCTTGTCTAAGGATAGCCAACGTCGTTTGGAGGAAAATCCTCTTCGTGTCTTGGACTCTAAAGAAAAAGAAGACAAGGTAGCAGTAGAGAATGCACCTTCTATCTTGGACTTCCTTGATGAAGAAAGTCAAGCTCATTTTGATGCTGTGCGTCAGATGTTGGAAAATCTTGGAGTAGACTATATCATCGATACCAATATGGTGCGTGGTCTGGACTACTACAATCACACTATTTTCGAGTTTATTACTGAGATTGAGGGCAATGACCTGACAGTCTGTGCGGGTGGTCGTTACGATGGTTTGGTTTCTTACTTTGGAGGCCCTGAAACTGCTGGATTTGGTTTTGGACTTGGTGTAGAGCGCCTGCTTCTCATTCTTGAAAAGCAAGGTGTGGCCCTCCCTATCGAAAACGCCCTAGATGTCTATATAGCAGCCTTGGGTGATGGAGCAAATGTCAAGGCCTTGGAATTAGTACAAGCTCTTCGCCAACAAGGTTTCAAAGCAGAGCGTGATTACCTCAACCGTAAACTCAAAGCTCAGTTCAAGTCAGCTGATGTCTTTGCGGCTAAGACCCTCATCACCCTAGGAGAGAGCGAAGTCGAAAGCGGACAAGTGACGGTCAAGAACAACCAAACCCGAGAAGAAGTGCAAGTGTCACTTGAGACAATCAGTCAAAACTTCTCAGAAATCTTTGAAAAATTAGGCTTTTAATAGTAGAAAAACTGGTCAGGATCTTATTTATTCCTGACCTTTTTCTTTTACAAAATGACAAAAATCATAAACTTTTTGACAAATATACTTGTCAAAAAGAAAAAGATGTGTTACAATGTAAGCAAGTTAAGAAATAAAGAAATAGGAGGGCGCCACATGTGGGTATGGTTTTTTTTCCCTTTTCTCGTCTTGATTTATAGTAGTCAATCTAAAAAAATCAAGAGGTTAGAGAAGAGGTTAAAGGTAATCGAAAGAAAAGAGAAAGGAAATATAGATATGTCAAGATTATTACAAGAATTAATTGGGAAAAATCCAACAATCGTTGGACAAGTGTTTGGAACATCTTTATGGGAAGTTGTGGATGTTGATGAGGAATGGGTCAAGCTACGTCGTGTTGATAAAAAAGGAAAAGAAAAATTCAAACTACAACGCATTGAGGATATCCAAACTGTTGAATTTGACGGAGAGTAGGTGTGTAACATGCAACTAAAAAACCGTCTAAAAGAGCTTCGGGCTCGCGATGGTCTCAATCAAACCGAACTAGCCAAACTAGCAGGAGTTTCCAGGCAGACCATTAGCCTATTAGAACGGGACGAATACACCCCGTCCATTGTAATTGCCCTGAAAATATCTCAAATTTTCAACGAAACAGTCGAATCGGTATTTCGCTTGGAGGAGGACGAGTAATGAACAAGTATAAAGTAATCTATTATGTAGTTGCCATAGCTCTATTAGTCAGCGTGTTTCTACTAATTGGGATGGATCTAGGCTGGTTTAATCCCTATCAAAGTGACCAATTTATTTGGGCCTACTTTGCCCTCATCCCAGTAATTGACTGGATTGAAAAGAAATCCAAAAATCTAGCAAGTGAAAAAGGAGAATGAATATGAAAAAGAAACATGGCTTGTTATTTTTAATTCCTTTTGTCTTGGGAGTTTTTTTGTACATGTTTGTAGATATGTTGAAGGCTGGTGCCGAATTCCACGGAATTATGTTAGATGTAAAAATCTTGATACCATGGATATCAGCTATTTGTTTACTATTAGGTTTCGTTGGCATTGTTTTGACGTTCAATTTCTTAAAGAAAAGCAGAAAATTTCACTCCTTGTATCAAGAGGAAATGGATGATGATCTGAATGAAACCTATTATGTGCAAATGTATCGTAATCTTGAGTTTGGAAACATTACTTTTAATATTACAGTCGTAGCGATTGTATTGGCTCTCTTCATTTCAGGAAGCGAAGTAATTGTACTTGATGTAAGTCGTATAACATTTTCCCTTTCCTTTTTGGAATTAGTACTGTATTTACAAATCCAAAAATATCTTTTTAAAACAATTGCGCTTGTTCGTCAGCTTGATTTGGCATTTTTCTCTACACCAAAGGATATCTTAGAGCATTTCGATTCTTACGATGAAGGGGAGCGCAAGGCTAATTTGGAACAGAGTTTTCGGATTTTATTCCAATTAAATCAGTATGTCTTACCAATCTTATATATTTTTCTTTTTATCATTTCTTTCTTGACAGGAAAGATTCAATTACTGTCCTTATTGCTTGTAGGAGCAATCCATGTTTATATCAATGTGATGCAGTTACCTATGGTGAAACGTTATTTTAAATAGGAGACCTTTATGAAATTACTTAAAAACTTTGGCTGGTTTCTTCTAGCCCTTCTATCCTTTTTCTTTATCTATGGCTTTATTCAGGGGTTGGCGACCTCTTCGCTTGCCTTAGGCGCTTCACCCTATGCTGTTACCCTACTCTATGTGGCCTTGGCTGGAGTTTATGTGTACGGCATTTACAAATGGTATCAGAAAGCTCCTGTTCATATTGAGAAGAGTGGCTTTAACCGATTTATTTGGCTCCCTGCCTTGGTTTGGTTCTTATCTCTGGTTGTCCAGTTTTTCTTGCCAGATGATCCTTCGGTAAATCAACAAATAGCGACAGACTTGACCTTGTCTCAACCACTTTTCTCATTCTTTGCTATTAATATTTTTGCTCCTTTGACGGAAGAACTCATCTTTAGAGGGATGCTGGCACGCTATCTCTTTCCTAAGCAGGACAATAGCAAACAAACTCTGCTTTTCCTTCTGGTAACTAGTGTTTTATTTGCCTTGATTCATTTCCCAGGAACTTTGCAACAGTTTTTAGTTTATGCTAGTCTAGGATTGAGTTTGGGTCTGGCTTATGTAAGCCGAAAAGGTCTTCTTTACAGTATTTCTCTTCACGCTTTGAATAATTTAGTCAGCTTTTTGATGATTCTCATGCTATAATAGAGTCAGGAGGTCACATGAAACGAGTAATTTTATTAGCAGTGATTCAAGCAGTCGTTCTATTTTTCATCATTGGAGCGCTAGCTTATGCCTTTAAGGGCGATTTCTTCTACAACTATCTAGCAGTTGTCTTTGCTCCTATTGCAGGTGTCTTGCGCTTTGGGACAGCTTATACAACAGAAATTGTCTTGCCTCGAAAGGCAGCTGAAATTGCTGAAAAGCGTAAAGCAGGCAAAAATTCAAAATAAAAGAGTCCGGTGAAGTTCATCGGATTTTTTATTGGCGCTAATTTTTAGGGACTTCACCTAATTTTTAAAGACTGGCAAACTTTTCTGCTGATTTTCATGAAGAGCCTGCGCTTTTATGGTAAAATAGTAACAGAATAAAAGAGGAGAGAAACAATGAAACGTAGTATGTATGCTGGTCGTGTTCGTGAGGAACACATCGGACAAGAAATAACCTTGAAAGGATGGGTTGGCCGTCGTCGTGACCTTGGTGGTTTGATTTTTATCGACCTTCGTGACCGTGAAGGAATCATGCAGTTGGTTATCAACCCTGAAAAAGTATCTGCAGAGGTTATGGCAACAGCTGAAAGCCTTCGTAGCGAATTTGTTATCGAGGTGACTGGACAGGTCGCTGCGCGTGAGCAAGCCAATGATAAGTTGCCAACTGGTGCAGTTGAGTTGAATGTAACAGCTCTGACAGTGCTTAATACAGCTAAGACAACCCCATTTGAGATTAAGGATGGCATTGAGGCCAATGACGATACACGTTTGCGTTACCGTTATCTTGACCTTCGTCGTCCAGAAATGTTGGAAAATCTTAAACTTCGTGCCAAGGTGACCCACTCTATCCGCAACTACTTGGATGAGTTGGAGTTTATCGACGTGGAGACACCATTCCTTTCTAAGTCAACGCCTGAAGGGGCGCGTGACTATTTGGTGCCATCTCGTGTTAATAAAGGGCATTTTTACGCTCTTCCTCAAAGTCCACAAATCACGAAACAGCTCTTGATGAATGCTGGTTTTGACCGTTACTATCAAATCGTTAAATGTTTCCGTGACGAGGACTTGCGTGGAGACCGTCAGCCTGAATTTACTCAGGTCGACTTAGAAACGTCCTTCCTTACTGAGAAAGAAATCCAAGATATCACAGAAGGTTTAATTGCGCGCGTGATGAAGGAAACAAAAGGAATTGAGGTAACTCTTCCTTTCCCACGTATGAAGTATGATGACGCTATGGCGCTTTACGGTTCTGATAAACCTGATACTCGTTTTGACATGTTGCTTCAAGACTTGACAGAAGTGGTCAAAGGTGTTGACTTTAAAGTCTTTTCAGAAGCACCTGCTGTAAAAGCAATTGTAGTCAAAGGCGCTGCGGACAACTATTCACGTAAAGACATCGACAAGATGACTGAAGTAGCCAAACAATATGGTGCCAAAGGTCTTGCTTGGGTCAAGGTTGTTGATGGAGAATTAAACGGACCAGTTGCTAAGTTCTTGACGGACATCCAAGCAGAATTGACAACAGTGCTTGCTCTTGAAGATAAGGACCTCGTTCTCTTTGTGGCGGATACGCTTGAAGTGGCCAATGCAACTCTTGGTGCCCTTCGTGGACGTATTGCCAAAGAGCTTGGCTTGATTGATAACGATAAATTCAACTTCCTTTGGGTGGTTGACTGGCCAATGTTTGAATGGTCTGAAGAAGAAGGTCGTTACATGAGCGCCCACCATCCGTTCACCCTTCCACAGGAAGAGACGGCTCACGAATTAGAAGGTGATTTGGCTAAGGTTCGTGCCATTGCTTACGATATCGTCTTGAACGGTTATGAGCTTGGTGGTGGTAGCCTTCGTATCAATCAAAAAGACCTTCAAGAACGCATGTTCAAGGCTCTTGGTTTCTCAGCTGAAGAAGCAAATGACCAGTTTGGCTTCCTTCTTGAAGCCATGGACTATGGTTTCCCACCACATGGTGGTTTGGCTATCGGGCTTGACCGATTTGTTATGTTGCTTGCTGGAGAAGAAAATATCCGTGAAGTCATTGCCTTTCCTAAGAACAACAAGGCAAGTGACCCAATGACACAAGCTCCTTCAACAGTAGCTCTCAAACAACTAGAGGAACTCAGCTTACAAATAGAAGAAGATGAAACAAGCAAAACGAATTAAGCGGTGGCGCTATTATCTGCGCCGCTTTGCTCATCAGATAAAAATTTTACGTGTCTTACAAAGCATCTCTCGGGAAAAATATGATGAGAAGATTTCGGCTTCTCTGGTCTATGGTTTTTTATCAGCAGTGGCGGTTAATTTCTTTTTCCAACCGGGGCATGTGTATTCGAGTGGTGCGACAGGTCTGGCACAGATTATCTCTGCCTTGAGTAATCACTGGTTTGGTTTTCATATTCCGATTTCGCTAACCTTCTACGCTATTAATTTTCCTTTGATGGTCTTGGCTTGGTATCAGATTGGCCATAAGTTCACCGTCTTTACCTTTATCACGGTATCCATGAGTTCCTTCTTTATCCAGTTTGTCCCTGTGGCGACCTTGACGGAGGATCCCATTATCAATGCCCTTTTTGGGGGTGTTGTCATGGGCTTGGGGATTGGTTTTGCTCTTCGCAACAATATCTCCAGTGGAGGTACAGATATTGTCAGCCTGACCATCCGCAAGAAAACGGGTAAGAATGTTGGTAGTATTTCTTTCTTGGTAAATGGGACTATCATGCTGATAGCTGGTTTGACCTTTGGTTGGAAATACGCTCTCTACTCTATGATTACCATCTTTGTCTCTAGCCGTGTGACAGACGCTGTCTTTACCAAGCAAAAACGAATGCAGGCCATGATTGTGACCAATCATCCAGAGAAGGTTATTGAAAAAATACATAAAAAATTGCACCGCGGAGCAACCATGATCCACGATGCAGAAGGAACCTATAATCACGAAAGAAAGGCAGTTTTAATCACTGTCATTACACGTGCAGAGTTTAATGAATTTAAACAGATTATGAAACAGGTGGATCCAGGTGCCTTTGTCTCTGTATCTGAGAATGTTCATATTTTGGGACGATTCGTTGAAACAGAAAATTAGTAACTAAAAAAACCAGCTCGAGCTGGTTTTTATTTTTCGATAATTTTGTGGGCAATCAACTGACGGTAACAAATTTGTTTATTGCTTTTAGCATCGTTTATAATCTGGAGGATGGTTTCAAGGGAAACACGACCAAGTTCTAGGCTATTGATATCAACATAGGCCGCCAAGTTGAGCTTGGGATTGACTGAGTCGAAGCTGAGAACAGGGACATCCAGTTGGTGCTTAGCAATATAGTCACAGACCCCTTCGGCTAGGAGACTATCGGTTGTAATAATAGCATCAATCTGAGGATCATGCTGAAAGAGGAGTTTACTAAATTGATACCCTTTTTCTTCTAAGAATTCCGTTGCAAAATAGGTCAAATTTCCGTCAATAGGCAGTTGGTATTGTTTGAGTGCTGACTCATAGCCTGTTAAACGGTCTTGCGTTACGAAGAGTCGCTTAGTCCCTCCAATGAAGGCAATTCGTTTGCAGCCTTTTTTGATAAAATATTCGGTTGCATCAAAACCAGCTTGGACATTGTCATTATCGACAAGAGGGATAAAGGGTGAAATGGATTTTCCTAGGATGAGGAAGGGGAACTGCTCATCAGCGACCAGTTTGACCAAGGGATCTTCCTCTTCGGCATAAAGGAAAATCAAACCATCCACACGTTTACCGTAAACCATCTGTGAAATAGCTTTAAGTCTCTCTTTTTCATCTTTACCTGTTGCAATCTGAATAGCATAGTGGTTTTCAGAAGCGACTTGGGCGATACCACGGAGGACAGATGGGAAGAAAGGATTTTGATAGAAGGCGTCTGAGTCATCAGGAAGTACCAAGCCAATAACTTGGGTATAACTGCTTACCAAGCTACGAGCGTTGAGGTTGGGGTGGTAATTGAGCTCCTTCATAGCCTTGCGAACGCGTTTTTTTGTTTCGTCGCTAATGGTTGATTTGTTTTGAATAACACGGGTTACGGTTGAAGGCGAAACACCAGCAGCCTTGGCCACGTCTTTAATCGTAACGGGCATAAAAATCTCCTATTTATGGTAATCTAGATCACGGAAATGCGTTTTATAAAAGATAGTAACCAGATACAGAACAAAAAGAATGTTTTGTACAGTAATCAGAGTTGTCATATTTTGGCCAAATAATCCCAAAATAAGTGTAATCAGAGTTGGTAATCCTAAACAGTTCAAGATAAAATGGTAGCACTCTTTAAAGGTCCTAAATGAAAAGAGGCGTGATTTCTTAGTGATATAAAGGAGAAGACTAGCTCCTAGAGAGACGATAAAGAAATTCAAACCAAAGAGGAAGCTCGCACCGAGAACTAGAAAGAGACTGACATAGACACGATTTTGCTGATACCAGTCTTTAGAAATGGCTTGGGTCAAGCTGTCTTTACTTTTGAAACTCTCAGTCTCAATCGCCCGGTAAGAGATACGGGTCAATTCCTTGCTTTCCTTGCTGATGACTAGCTCATTCGTATCGAAATGCAGTTGCAAGTCCTTAGGTAATTCCTTGCTTTGACTTGGACCGATCACAATAGAAGGCGCTTGACTAGCTGTTCCAGTATAAGTTAATTTGCCATCAACAATTGTAGCGTGTTCAGAGAGATCCTGTACAACCTTATCTGTCAATGGTTCATAGACATTATCGATAAAGGTTTCTAGCGGATAAGTCTCCTGCGAGCTGTTTTGGATGGCAATAGGTACCATAGATAAGCTGATAAGGAAGATACTGGTAAAGAGAAGTTGGAACCAGTTGAGTCCGAAACGTTTGGACAGGGGCTTACGAAATCCCCAAATACTTGAAAAATAGGAAAATGGATATGGAAGCATAGGTATCTTTCTAAAAGGTGTTTTCTATATGAGTATTATTATATAGAGAAATGTGCTTTATTTCAAGTCTAGGAGAAAAATTGCTTGTTACAAGGATAGTTTTATAGTCACAAGCTTCAAAATGAAAAAGGGTGGCGGGGATATATTATCCCTTGTCGCCACCACTTGTAAGTCCTGAAACAAAGTTCTTTTGTAGGAAGAAGAAGAGAATACAGATTGGAAGGGCAATGAGGATAGCACCTGCTGAGAAGTAGGCAATCTTCAAGTTTTTCACATTGCTAACGAAGGTTTGGAGACCTACGGCAACAGTAAAGTATTCTTTCTCACGAAGCAAGAAACTAGAAAGGATATAGTCTCCAAAAGGTCCCATGAAGGCCCAGAGAGCTTGTACGGCAACCATTGGGCGAACAAGTGGAAGAACAATTTGCCAGAAGCGGCGGAAGTGTCCTGCACCGTCTAGTTTTGCAGATTCGTCTAGAGACATTGGCACTGTATCGAAGTAGCCTTTCATGAGCCAAGCATTCATCGGGATACCACCACCAACGTAGAGGAAGATGAGGAACCAGCTGTGGTTAAGGGCGTTCAACATAAGTGCCATAACGAAGAAGGCTGTCAAAGCGGCCATGGTTGGCACCATTTGGATAATCAAGAAGAAAACCAAACTTTGTTTACGAGCCAAGAAGTTGTAACGGCTGTAGGCATAACCAGCAAGTACGATGATACTTGTTTGAACCGCCATGGTAATCAAGGCGATGATCAAGGTATTGAGATACCAAGTACCGTATAGAGTTTCAGTAAAGAGTCCTTTAAAGTTATCAAAATTGAAGTCGATGTTAGTATCTAGTTTAAAGGCTGCGACGTTACCTGCTTTAAAGGCTGACATGATGGTAATCAACAGTGGATAGATGATTACAATCGATAGGCCAATCAAGTAGAGGTAAGTAAGGGTTTGAGTCAGTCTACGTTTGAGTTTAATTGAGTTATTCATCTTAGACGTCCTCCATATCAAATGCGTGTAGTTTCTTGAATGCGATCATAGAGATTGAGATGACAATGATAGAGATAATCAAGGTAACAGCTGCCGCCATTGAGTATTGAGGAGATGTACCTGTTGTCAAACGGTAAATCCATGAGATCAAGATATCGGTTGAACCAGCTCCACCTCCGACACTACCAGGTCCTCCACCATTGAAGAGGTACATGATAGAGAAGTTGTTAAAGTTGAAGGTGTATTGGCTAATCAAAGTAGGTGCCGCAACAGCCAAGATCATTGGGAAAGTGATGTTGCGGAATTTTTGCCAAGCATTGGCACCGTCAATATAAGCTGCTTCGTAAAGGTCGTTAGGAATAGATTGCAAGATACCCAAGGTCAAAACGTAGATGTATGGGAATCCAAGCCAACCCTGCATCATAATCAAGGCAATCTTAGTCCAAGTTGGATCTGTTTTCCAAGGAATAAGAGCACCATCAAGGAAAGGAAGAAATTTAGCCAAGATTGGCAAGACTTGAGTGTTGATGGCTCCGACACTATCGTTAAACATGTTTGAAAATGTCAAAATAGTGATGAAGGCTGGGACAGCCCAAGGAAGAAGGAAAATAACACCAAAGATACGTTTTCCTTTGATAAATGGTTGGTTAGCAATGATAGCTGTGAAGATACCGATTACGATTTGTAAAGTAGAAGCAGCCAAAGCCCAGATGATAGTCCAAGAAAGAACGGCACCGAAGGCAGAACGGAAGGTACTCAAACTCCAGATGTTCGTAAAGTTTGTCAAACCAACCCAGTCCAACAATTTGTTTGGTGGCAAGTGTTGGAAGTCGTAGTTGGTAAAGGCGATCATCAAGGTTACGATAACTGGGAAGATGATCGCAAAAGTCATGGCAACATAAGATGGAATGATCAAGAGGTAAGGGAAGCCATTTTCATAGATTCCTTTGACCATTTCTTTAAAGGTAAGTGCTACTGGTATGCCATTGTTAATGTGTTTGGCAGTTGTATGTGCATCTTTGATATTTGCGAAATAAAAGAGTACATAAACAACTACAAAGATTAAATGGAAGGCACCACGAATCAGCATAAAGAGGGAATTGTCACGACCTGGTTTGTCACCAAGAGTGATGAGATTACTCAATTCAGGGGCTGCAAGTGCTAGGAAGTAGAGGAGAAATACAAGGGTTACACCAAGGAAGATAAAACCTTTTGCTTTTTGTTTATTGTAAATCTGTCCTAACCCAGGAATGATAGACAGCAGGGCTGCTTTACTAGGTTGTTGCTTTTCCATAATAACTCCTTTCATAGGATACTAGTTTCTAGTTAAAACCTAAACTATATATGTTTTCTATTGATAAATTCAAAGGGGGATTTGAATTCCACCCCCCTTGAACAAATTTTTTATTCACCAAATTTTTGTTTGATTGTTTCTTTGATCAATGTTACAGCGTCGTTAGCAGCTGTTTTCGCATCTTTCTTACCACTTACAGCATCAAAGAGCATATTTTTCGCTGGATCCCAAACTGCAGACATTTGAGAGATGTTTGGCATTGGTTGAGCGTTCTTGAACTGTTTGATAACAGCTGTTGTCAACTCATCGTTTTTACCTTCAGCGTATGAACGAGCCTCAGTGTTAGCTGGGATTTCGTTAGTCTTATCGTATAATACTTTTTGTTGTTCAGTTGAAACAAGGAAGTCTACAAATTTTTGAGAAGCTTCAAGGTTCTTAGTGGCTTGAGGGATGACCCAAGCTTTACCACCACCAAATGCAGCATATTCTTTTCCGTTTGGAAGAGTTGGGATAGTCGCAACACCGTAGTTTACTTTAGCATCTTTGAAGGCTTGGGCTTTCCAAGGTCCGTCGATGATAGCAGCTGTTTTACCTTCTTGGAAATGAGTTTGGATTAAGTTGCCAGCACCTTCCGTATCTTGCATACCTTTAGGCCATTTTTCATACCAAGATTTAGCGTATTCTATACCTTTGATAGCGCCGTCGTTGGCAAGACCGATATCTTTAGCATCCTTACCGTTTTGACCGAATACGTAAGCGCCGTTACCAGCAAGAAGTCCGTATGCATAGTAGAAGTTTGTCCAGTCAGCTAGGAAAGCAGAAGTTTTTCCATCTTCACCAGCGAAGGCATATTTGCTATCTTTAGCAAGGTTTTCTAAGTCAGCAAAAGTTTTTGGAGCTTCTTTTATCAAGTCTTTGTTGTAGTACATAACAAGTGACTCGATAACGGCAGGAGCACCGTAAACTTTACCATTAGCAGCTGTTACAAGAGATTTAGTTGTGTCGTCTGTTTTAGCACCATCGCTCAATTTCACTTCTGAAAGTTGTCCGTCAGAACCAAGGCTACCTACACGGTCGTATGGAGCCATCATAACATCAGGGACATTACCAGATTGGTTGTCAAGAGAAAGTTTATCAAGACCTCCTAGAGCATCACCAGTTTTAAGAGTGACTTTTACTCCAGTTTCTTTTTCATAAGCTTTAGCAACCTCTTCAATATAGCTCTTATATCCCTCGTCTACATATACAGTGAGTTCTTTCGCTTCAGATGAACCAGAATCAGCAGGCTTATCAGCAGTTTTGCTTCCGCAAGCTACCAAAAGCAAGCTAGCAAGTGTAACAGTTCCAAGCACAGCAGCGCTCTTCATAAATTTAGATGACATAGTGTATTCCTCCTAAAGAATAACAAATTTTATAATGAGGAAACGCAAACGTTTTCCTTTATGGGACTAGTATAACACAATCGGAAAGCGGTTGCAAGTGTTTTTTGTAAAAATTTTTAAAAAAATTGTGAAAAAAGTAAACGCTTTATCGTTATATAATAGTAGAAAATCCCAAAAATCGGTTTTGTTTTAAATTTAAAAAAAGTTGAGAAAACGATTGCCTAATTTACAAATGGAAAGCAGGGAGAATTCTCACTTTGTTTTTGCTTAAAGATAAGTGAAACGCTTATTCCTATTTTGTTTGTTGCCTAAAAGAATATATATACGAGTAAGAAGAAAAAATTTTTAAAAAATAATCAAAAAAGTTACTTAAAACCGCTTGCATTTATCGAGAAAATGAGCTATACTAGTAATAGCGCAAACGTTTGCGTTCATAAAAATGTAATATCTAACTATAAACACATGAGGTGCTTATTATGAAAAAACGTCAAAGTGGTGTGTTGATGCACATTTCTTCTCTTCCAGGAGCATACGGAATCGGATCATTTGGTAAAAGTGCTTACGACTTCGTTGATTTCTTGGTTCGCACAAAACAACGTTACTGGCAAATCCTTCCACTAGGAACAACTAGTTACGGAGACTCTCCTTACCAATCTTTCTCAGCCTTCGCAGGGAACACTCATTTTATCGATTTAGATATCTTGGTGGAACAAGGTTTGTTGCAAGCAAGTGACCTTGAAGGGGTTGACTTTGGTAGCGATGCGTCTGAAGTTGATTATGCGAAAATCTACTATGCACGTCGTCCTCTTTTAGAAAAAGCGGTAAAACGTTTCTTGGAAGTAGGAGATGTTAAAGATTTTGAGAAATTTGCTCAAGACAACCAATCATGGCTTGAACTCTTTGCAGAGTATATGGCTATCAAAGAGCATTTTGATAATCTTGCTTGGACTGAATGGCCAGATGCAGATGCTCGTGCTCGTAAAGCTTCAGCACTTGAAAGCTACCGTGAGCAATTGGCAGACAAGTTGGTTTACCACCGTGTGACTCAATACTTCTTCTTCCAACAATGGTTGAAATTGAAAGCTTACGCTAACGACAACCACATCGAAATCGTTGGGGACATGCCAATCTACGTAGCGGAAGATTCAAGCGATATGTGGGCAAATCCACATCTCTTTAAGACAGATGTTAACGGTAAGGCGACTTGCATCGCAGGATGCCCACCAGATGAATTTTCTGCAACTGGTCAGCTTTGGGGTAACCCAATCTATGACTGGGAAGCAATGGACAAAGATGGTTACAAATGGTGGATTGAACGCTTACGTGAAAGCTTCAAAATCTACGACATCGTTCGTATTGACCACTTCCGTGGTTTCGAATCTTACTGGGAAATCCCTGCTGGTTCCGATACAGCAGCACCTGGTGAGTGGGTGAAAGGTCCTGGCTACAAGCTTTTTGCAGCCGTTAAGGAAGAGCTTGGTGAGCTAAACATCATCGCAGAAGATCTTGGTTTCATGACAGACGAAGTTATCGAATTGCGTGAACGTACTGGCTTCCCAGGAATGAAGATTCTTCAATTTGCCTTCAACCCAGAAGACGAAAGTATCGATAGCCCACACTTGGCACCTGCTAACTCAGTTATGTACACAGGAACACACGATAACAATACGGTCCTTGGTTGGTACCGTAACGAGATCGATGATGCGACTCGTGAATACATGGCGCGCTACACTAACCGTAAAGAATACGAAACAGTGCCACATGCTATGCTTCGTACAGTCTTTTCATCAGTTAGCTTCATGGCAATTGCAACTATGCAAGATTTGCTAGAATTGGATGAGGCAGCTCGTATGAACTTCCCATCTACCCTTGGTGGAAACTGGTCTTGGCGTATGACTGAAGATCAATTGACACCAGCTGTCGAGGAAGGCTTGCTTGACTTGACAACAATCTATCGCCGAATCAATGAAAATTTGGTAGAATTAAAGAAATAATACAATATCAGGAGACACCTTAAACATGTTATCACTACAAGAATTTGTACAAAATCGTTACAATAAAACCATTGCAGAATGTAGCAATGAAGAGCTTTACCTGGCTCTTCTTAACTACAGCAAGCTTGCAAGTAGCAAAAAACCAGTTAACACTGGTAAGAAAAAAGTTTACTACATCTCAGCTGAGTTCTTGATTGGTAAACTTTTGTCAAACAACTTGATCAACCTTGGTCTTTACGACGATGTCAAAAAAGAACTTGCAGCTGCAGGTAAAGACTTGATCGAAGTTGAAGAAGTTGAATTGGAACCATCTCTTGGTAATGGTGGTTTGGGACGTTTGGCTGCCTGCTTTATCGACTCAATTGCTACTCTTGGTTTGAACGGTGACGGTGTTGGTCTTAACTACCACTACGGTCTTTTCCAACAAGTTCTTAAAAATAACCAACAAGAAACAATTCCAAATGCATGGTTGACAGAGCAAAACTGGTTGGTTCGCTCAAGCCGTAGCTACCAAGTGCCATTTGCTCACTTCACATTGACATCAACTCTTTACGATATCGATGTACCTGGTTACAAGACAGAAACTAAGAACCGCTTGCGTTTGTTTGACTTGGATTCTGTTGATTCTTCAATCATTAAAGACGGTATCAACTTTGACAAGACAGATATCGCTCGCAACTTGACTCTTTTCCTTTACCCAGATGATAGTGACCGTCAAGGTGAATTGCTCCGTATCTTCCAACAATACTTCATGGTTTCAAACGGTGCGCAATTGATCATCGACGAAGCAATCGAAAAAGGAAGCAACTTGCATGACCTTGCTGACTACGCAGTTGTACAAATCAACGATACTCACCCATCAATGGTTATTCCTGAGTTGATCCGTCTTTTGACTGCTCGTGGTATCGAACTTGATGAAGCAATCTCAATCGTTCGTAGCATGACTGCCTACACTAACCACACAATCCTTGCTGAAGCTCTTGAAAAATGGCCTCTTGAATTCTTGCAAGAAGTGGTTCCTCACTTGGTACCAATCATCGAAGAATTGGATCGTCGCGTGAAAGCAGAATACAAAGATCCAGCTGTTCAAATTATCGATGAGAGCGGACGTGTTCACATGGCTCACATGGATATCCACTACGGATACAGCGTTAACGGAGTAGCAGCACTTCACACTGAAATCTTGAAAAATTCTGAGTTGAAAGCTTTCTACGACCTTTACCCAGAAAAATTCAACAACAAAACAAACGGTATCACTTTCCGTCGTTGGCTCATGCATGCTAACCCAAGATTGTCTCACTACTTGGATGAGATTCTTGGAGAAGGTTGGCACCATGAAGCTGATGAGCTTGAAAAACTCTTGTCTTATGAAGACAAAGCAGCTGTCAAAGAAAAATTGGAAAGCATCAAGGCTCACAACAAACGTAAATTGGCTCGTCACTTGAAAGAACACCAAGGTGTGGAAATCAATCCAAACTCTATCTTTGACATCCAAATCAAACGTCTTCACGAGTACAAACGCCAACAAATGAACGCTTTGTACGTCATCCACAAATACCTTGACATCAAAGCTGGTAACATCCCTGCTCGCCCAATCACAATCTTCTTTGGTGGTAAAGCAGCTCCAGCCTACACAATCGCTCAAGACATCATCCACTTGATCCTTTGCATGTCAGAAGTTATTGCTAACGATCCAGCAGTAGCTCCACACTTGCAAGTAGTTATGGTTGAAAACTACAACGTTACTGCAGCAAGCTTCCTTATCCCAGCATGTGATATCTCAGAACAAATCTCACTTGCTTCTAAAGAAGCTTCAGGTACTGGTAACATGAAATTCATGTTGAACGGAGCTTTGACTCTTGGTACTATGGACGGTGCTAACGTGGAAATCGCTGAGTTGGTTGGCGACGAAAACATCTACATCTTTGGTGAAGATTCAGAAACTGTTATCGACCTTTACGCAAAAGCAGCATACAAATCAAGCGAATTCTACGCTCGTGAAGCTATCAAACCATTGGTTGACTTCATCGTTAGCGATGCAGTTCTTGCAGCTGGAAACAAAGAGCGCTTGGAACGTCTTTACAATGAATTGATCAACAAAGACTGGTTCATGACTCTTCTTGACTTAGAAGATTACATCAAAGTGAAAGAGCAAATGTTGGCTGACTACGAAGACCGTGACGCATGGTTGGATAAAGTTATCGTTAACATTTCTAAAGCAGGATTCTTCTCATCTGACCGTACAATCGCTCAGTATAACGAAGATATCTGGCACTTGAACTAAGAATCTTTGCATCAGATTATAAAACAAAACGCATCTTGAAAAGGTGCGTTTTTACTACGAGGAACTCCGTCAGTTAATTTTAGTGATTAATTTTAAATTATATAGTTTGTATGTAAATTACTTTTCAAATCTAAATACGGAAAACATCAATAAGATTATATAAAAAGATGATTGGATGATCGTAACTCATTTGATCGCACATCAATAGACCGGTAGTACAAATAAGTTCCAGATTTTTTCTTGAAAAAATCTGGAACTTACGGTAGAATATAATAATAATCAACAGAAGTATTAATACAACATAAATTTTCATATGCTAGGAGTAATCATGAGTGATTTAATTTCTAAAATTTTTGAAATTCTGCCCGAGTGGGCCAAATGGGCGATATCTATACTCACGGTTCTTGGAGTAGGTCTAGCATTTGGATCTATAATTTATACGATTTTGAAATATGCAAATGCTGTTGATAAGGAGTCGAGAGTATTTGATTTATCTAAGCAAAATAAACAACTTTCGGAAGAAAATAGACAAATAAGATATTTTAGCACCTTGTTAAAAACCAATTTTGAACTTTTAGAAGAAATTATACCGACTTTAGAAAATCAAATTGATCGAATTACTGAAGTTTGGGATGATGACAGTCAAGAGGTAAAAAAACAACGTGTCAGTGAGGTCTACGATGTATTTAGTGATGCTGTCCAAAGATACATTGATGTGTTGACTAGCGAATTTAATTCTGAAAATAAATGTCGAATATCTGTTTGGGGATTAAATAAAGAAGAAAGCGAAGATAAATTGAATATCATTGCAAGAAGTGCCACTTTTTTGCGTTCAAGTAATAGGGAATTAGATATTAATAATTCTATTGCTGGAAGAGCATTTAGAAAAGGAACAAAGCAATTATCAAAACATTTAGAATCAGATCCTGATTGGGAAAAATACCTATTAGATAGTCGCTATAAATCAATAAGTGCTTTTCCAATTCAAGGAGAAAAAGTGGTGACTATTGACTATAAAAATGTTCCCACTGAAGTTGAAGAATGTTTAAGTGAACTAATTGTGAATGGGTTAGATAATATATATTCACGTATTAGTAAAGTTAGAATCTATTTAAATGTTATTGAAGGAGGCTCGAAAGATGAGTAAAAATAGTAATCGTATTGTTTTTCAAAAAGGACAGTTGTCCTTAAATGAAGAAAATTCTTTCGCTAAAGATTTTTTAGATATTGATTTCTTTAATTCAAGAAAATCACGTATTTTAGATAACATAAAAGCTGAAAATGAGCTACAAAAATTAAACGAGACTTGTATACACGAATTTAAACGGGCGATGTCTAACTAAATCATGGTTGAGACATCAGTGGTTTATTATATCCAAATAAATATATAATATTATATCAGAAATCTTTCTTTTCCCTAGCAAATAATACATTAGCAAAATAAAATTACACCCGTACCTTGAAGGTACGGGCTTTGTAGTATCTCAAAAATTTATTTACAGTACTTTCCCAACCAGAATCTCTGCCTCAATGGTAATCTCTGTCAGTTGGCTCCAGTCAATCTTGCTCTGATCGACATGAAAGAGTAGAGGAGTCATGCTGAGTAGGGCTTGGAGCTGCTCTGCTGTGATAGTCTTAGTCAGAGAGGCCGTTTGGTTAGATAGGATGGTAAAGTGTTCCTGGAAATGATTTTTGATATCTTGGTTGGAATAGTCCTTGTTTGTCAGCTGGTCTTGTACCTTCTGACGGATTTCCTTGAGGTGATTTTTAGTTGGAATAACCTTTATCAAGATACCGTCTTTGGATAAAACGCGACGAAATTCTCCATAGTTGGCAGGTGAGAAGATATCAAGTAAGATATCCATGCTGGCGTCTTTTATAGGGAGACGAGCTAAGTCACCAACGAACCAGTTGACTGTCCAGTTGGGTTCGCTCTTGGCAGCGATTTGGACCGAATCTTTGGAGATGTCAAAGGCATAGAAGGTTTTGTCAGGATGACTTTCTTGGAGTTTGCGAGAATAGAATCCTTCGCCACAACCGATATCTAAGACTGTGGTGCTAGTTTCTGAATTTGCTAACAAGTCAGATACAGCCTCTAAGATAGCGTGGTAAAAGCCGGTTTCTAGGATTTGTTGACGGTTTTGGAAGTTTTCTTTGTCATAGTTAGCAGATTGCTTGATTTGAGGTACTAGATTGACATAGCCGAATTTTGCCAGGTCAAAAGAATGACGGTTGTAGCACTTGAGACTGCTCTCTACCAGAGTCAGCTTTTCTTGACAGATAGGACAGGCAAAGGCAGTCGCAGAAGCGAAGCGCTGAAGTTTAGGTTTGAGATTTGTATTCATAGTTTAAGTGTATCAAAAGAGGCAAATGAAAGCAACTTTAGGAATAAGTAGATGGGAGATTCAGTAGAAATAAAACTAATTCTCCAATTTATGGAATGAAATTGCTTTTATATCTAAATTGCTATATAATAATGATAAGGAGGAAATAAGTATGTTAAAAGAAGTACTAACCGTTGCAAAAGTTGCGAAAAAATCATCACTCTTTTTGGGTGGTGTCGCATTTGGTACCCTTGGTTTGAAAATCTTGGCAAGTAAGGAAGCTAAAAAAGGTTATTCTAAAGCTTTGGCTAAGGCTTACAAGTTGAAAGACGGGCTAGATGCATCTGTTTCTGTTATGAAACAACATGGAGACGATGTCTTGCAAGATGCCAAATATTTGTACGAGCAAGAGAAAAAAGAAGAGCAATTAGATAGCCTTATAGGAGAATAATATGTCTTTTAAAGTGCTACATAGAGGATACCAACATATCCGACTATCATCTTCTTTTTCACTCACCTTGGATATTCAAGACTATCTTCGTTCCTTGGCGAGAGATGAAAAGGGAATTGAGTCTATCCAGTTTTACATGGATCAACAGCACTTTACTCTACGCATAAAAGAAGGCTTTTCTGTATTAGATAATGCAGAAGCCTTTTTAAAAAGAATTGATAAAGGGAAAGTTTCTGAGTTGATGACTCTTCCCATTCGTAGAGAAGAGAGTGCTTATTCTATTGTTTCAGGTGCAGCGATTAAGCGTGTACTTTTTCGTAGTTTTGTGCCGTATCCTATTCGCTATATATGGACTTGTTATCAGGCTTTTGGCTATATTAGAGAAGCCTATCAGACTCTAGCGTGTAAGGAGCTAACGATGGAGGTCTTAGACTGTTCGGCGATTTTATTGTCCTTGTTTATGAACCAATCCAAGACAGCTAGCAATATCATGTTTATGCTTGATTTGGGGAATCATTTAGATCAGTGGTCCTTGAAAAAAACTGCAACAGATCTAGAACAAAGCCTTCTTGCAAAAGAGAGCGATGTATTCCTAGTACAGGGCGATACGGTTGTTAGTATCAAGAGTTCTGATGTTCAAATAGGAGATGTCTTGGTCCTATCTCAAGGAAATGAAATTCTGTTTGATGGACAAGTAGTTTCAGGTTTAGGTATGGTCAACGAAAGTTCCTTGACGGGAGAGAGTTTTCCAGTTGAAAAAAGAGAGTCTGATTTAGTTTGTGCAAATACAGTATTAGAAACTGGAGAGTTACGCATTCGTGTAACCGATAATCAGATGAACAGCCGGATTTTACAACTGATTGAGTTGATGAAGAAATCTGAAGAAAACAAGAAAACGAAACAACGCTATTTCATCAAGATGGCGGATAAGGTCGTCAAATATAATTTCTTGGGGGCTGGTCTGACTTACCTATTAACAGGTTCTTTTTCTAAGGCTATTTCTTTCCTATTGGTCGATTTCTCCTGCGCTTTGAAAATCTCTACTCCTGTAGCTTATTTAACAGCTATCAAGGAGGGGTTGAATCGTGAAATGGTGATTAAGGATGGAGATATTCTGGAGAAATATCTGGAAGTTGATACTTTCTTGTTTGATAAGACGGGAACAATCACAACTAGTTATCCTATAGTTGAAAAGGTGTTACCTTTTGGGGACTATAGTGAGGAAGATATTCTCAGAATCAGTGCCTGTCTTGAGGAACACATTTATCATCCTATTGCTAATGCCATCGTCAAGCAAGCTGAGATAGAGGGAATTGAACATGAGGAAATGCATGGGAAACTCCAATATATCGCAAGCAAGGGGATTAAATCTCATATAGATGGGCAACCAGTTCTTATTGGAAATTATGTCTTGATGCAGGATGAGCAAATTCATATCAATTCAGAACAAAATGCTTTAATTGAAGAGTACAAGAGTCACTATAATCTCTTATTCTTGGCTTATCAGAATGAATTGATTGGAATGTTCTGTATTCATACTCCGTTGAGAAAAGAAGCAAAAGCAGCCTTGGAGAAACTTAAGGCACAAGGGAAAAAATTGATTCTGGCAACAGGGGACACCTTGGTTAGAACAGAGGAATTAGTCAAAGATTTGCCCTTTGATCAGGTCTATACAGACTTGAAACCTGATGGGAAATTTGAGCTAGTAGAGGAACTGCAGAAAGCAGGTCACACTATTTTGATGGTTGGAGATGGCTTGAATGACTCAGCTGCTCTAACCCTATCAGATATCGGTGTGGTGATGAATGAGAGTGCAGATATTTCTAAGCAGATGAGCGATATCTTATTGTTAGATAATCGTTTGGATTTCTTCCAAGAGTTGGATTGGCTATCATCATCTTTGCAAACACTCATCAAGAAGAATATTCAAGATACCGTTGTAGTAAATAGTAGTTTGATTGGCTTTGGCTTATTTAATTGGCTCAGTCCTTCAAATCTCTCTATCTTACATAATCTAACAACCTTGCGCATAGTCCTGCGTAGCCTGTCTATTAAGGCTAGATAGATGTGGTTATCAACAACAAAAAGGAGTTACCTTTCTCGAGGTTAACTCCTTTTTTATAGGTAAATGTTGAACAGTTTAGTAAGTCAATACAAAATATTTCTTCTTGCCGCGACGGATAACAGTCAGTTCGTTCTCTAACTTATCAGCGTCACTCAAGACATAGTCAAGGTCTTGGATGCGGTCACCGTTGACGTAGATAGCTCCGTTTTGGACGTCTTCACGGGCTTGGCGTTTTGAGTTGACCACACCAGATGCCACGAGGAGTTCCACGATATTGTGGTTTTCGTCTGCTTGTACTTGGTAGTTTGGTACTCCACGAAGTCCTTGTTTGAGCTCTTTGACAGAAAGGTTTTTGATGTTTCCTGCAAAGAGTTGCTCAGTGATGTTGAGGGTTTCTTTGTAAGCTTCTTCGCCGTGAACAAGTGTTACGACTTCACGAGCCAAGACTTTTTGAGCCAAGCGTTCGTGTGGAGCTGCTTCAAACTGCTTGCGGATGTCTTCAATCTCATCAAGTGACAAGAAAGTAAAGATCTTCAAGAAGCGAACAGCGTCAGCGTCCATAACGTTCATCCAGAATTGGTACATTTCGTATGGAGAAGTCTTTTCAGGATTGAGCCAGACTGCGTTTCCTTCTGATTTACCAAATTTCTTACCAGTTGCATCGGTAATCAGTGGTACAGTGATAACGTGACCAGTCTTATCAGCTTTACGACGAAGCAATTCAGTACCAGCTGTCATATTTCCCCACTGGTCAGAACCACCGATTTGAAGCGTTACGTTGTGGTCTTGGTTAAGGACGAAGAAGTCGTAACCTTGCATGATTTGGTAAGCGAACTCAGTGTAAGAAATTCCTGTTTCAATCCGTTTTTTCACAGACTCCTTGCTCATCATGTAGTTGACAGTAAAGTATTTTCCGATATCACGGAGGAAATCAATGAAGCTGATGCTGCCAAACCAGTCGTAGTTGTTGACCATGACAGCTTTATTTTCACCATTTTCAAAGTCAAGAAAACGAGAAAGTTGTCCTTGGATAGACTTGACCCAGCCATCTACTGTGTCTTTTGTTTGGAGACTACGTTCAGCATCTTTGAAGGACGGATCTCCGATGAGACCTGTAGCACCGCCAACGAGCGCATAAGGTTTGTGACCTGCTAGCTGCAAGCGACGACTTGTCAAGATTGCGACAAGATGGCCTAGGTGAAGGCTGTCAGCAGTTGGATCGTAGCCAGTATAATAAGAAACTTGACCTTCTTCTAGGGCTTTACGCAAAGCTTCTTCATCAGTCGTTTGAAAAATCAAACCACGCTCTTTTAGCTCATCAAAAATGTGCATGTGTCTTTTCTCCTTTATAAAATATTGTTTCTACCTATTGTATCACAAACTTGGGCAATAGCCTAGTAGAATAGGGAAGAAAGTGGCTATTTTATTGAAAGTTTACCTTTTATGGTATAATAGATAGAGTGAGGAAATCCATGCAAAATCAATTAAATGAATTAAAACGAAAAATGCTGGAATTTTTCCAGCGAGTAAAATCAAAAATAAATCATAAAAAATCAGAGAAAGTCTCAGAAGAGAAGAAGTCGGATGGGACAGGTGGGAAAGTTCTGGCTATCCTAGGTAGCATTTTAGCTGCTATCAAGGGAATTTTGAATACTCTCTTTATTCTAGGCTTTATCGGTGGGCTTTTTGGTGCTGGTGTAGCTCTTGGTTATGGAGTTGCTTTGTTTGACAAGGCCAAGGTTCCCCAATTGGAGGATTTGGTCAAGCAGGTTAAAAATATTTCTTCCATCTCAGAAATTGTTTATGCAGATGGGAGTGTCATTGCTTCTATCGAGAGCGACCTACTGCGAACTTCTGTTTCATCTGAGGAAATATCAGACAATCTCAAAAAGGCTATCGTTGCAACTGAGGACGAACATTTCCTTGAACATAATGGGGTTGTGCCAAAAGCTGTGATTCGAGCGACTTTGGGAACCTTTGCAGGTTTGGGCTCATCTAGCGGGGGCTCTACCTTGACCCAACAGTTAATCAAACAACAAGTGGTTGGAGATGCTCCGACTTTGGCTCGTAAGGCTACAGAAATTGTTGATGCCCTTGCCTTGGAACGCAGCATGAGTAAGGATGAAATCTTGACTACTTATCTCAATGTTGCTCCCTTTGGTCGAAATCATAAAGGACAGAATATTGCAGGTGCTCAGCAAGCTGCTGAAGGGATTTTCGGTATCGATGCCAACAAGCTGAGTATTCCCCAAGCTACCTTCCTAGCAGGTTTGCCACAGAGTCCGATTACTTATTCCCCTTATGAAAATACTGGAGAGTTAAAGAGTGATGAAGACTTAGAGCTTGGTTTGAAGCGAGCTAAGGATGTTCTCTACAACATGTACCGTACGGGTGCTCTGACTCGGGAAGAATACGACCAGTACAAGGATTATAATCTCAAGCAAGATTTCTTGCCATCAGGAACTGTCAATGCTGTTTCGAGAGATTATCTCTACTTTACAGCTATGACTGAAGCGACAGACCATATGTATGATTATTTAGTTCGACAGGACAATGTCTCTAGCCAAGAGTTGAAAAACGAGTCGATTCAAAAGGCTTATCATGAGCGAGCTGAGCAGGAACTAAGTAACGGTGGCTATAAAATCACTACAACGATCAATAAAAAAATCCATAACGCCATGCAAAATGCAGTTGCTAACTATGGTCGTTTGGTAGATGATTCGACTGGTCAGCCTGAAGTAGGGAATGTTTTGATGGACAATAAAACGGGAGCTGTTCTAGGCTTTGTTGGTGGTCGTAATTACCAGACTAACCAAAACAATCACGCCTTCGACACCAAGCGTTCGCCAGCCTCTACAACCAAGCCTTTGTTGGCCTACGGTATTGCCATTGACCAAGGTTTGATGGGAAGCGCTAGTATCTTGTCTAATTATCCGACAAAATTCTCTAATGGAAATCCTATTATGTATGTAAATAGTCCAGGTACAGGCATGATGACCCTAGGTGAAGCCTTGAACTATTCGTGGAATATCCCAGCCTATTGGACCTATCGTATGCTTCGTGAGAAGGGTGTGGATGTCAAGGGCTACATGGAGAAAATGGGTTACGAGATTCCGGAGTACGGTATCGAAAGTCTGCCTATGGGCGGCGGTATTGAAGTCACAGTTGCCCAGCATACCAATGGTTATCAAACAATTGCCAATAACGGTGTCTACCATCAGAAACATGTGATTTCTAAGATTGAATCATCTGACGGTAGAGTAATCTATGAATTCCAAGACAAACCAGTTCAAGTGTACTCGAAGGCAACAGCAACAATCATGCAGAGTTTGCTTCGTGAGGTGATTTCATCTCGAATCACTTCAAGTTTTCAAGCGGACTTGGCTTCTATCAATTCAAGCTTAGCTCGTGCAGACTGGATTGGTAAGACTGGTACAACTAATGAAGATGAAAATATGTGGCTCATGCTTTCGACACCAAGATTGACTCTAGGTGGTTGGCTTGGTCATGATGACAATCGCCCAATGGCTAAGGGGGCTGGGCATTATCGAAATGCCAAATATATGGCTCACTTGGTCAATGCTATCCAACAGGCTGAACCTGGTGTTTGGGGCAATGAACGCTTTAATCTTGATTCTAGTGTGACCCAATCTCAGGTCCTCAGATCTACAGGACAGAAGCCAGGTAAAGTATCCGTTAATGGAAAAACAGTTGATCTGTCAGGTCCTACTGTAACGAGCTATTGGGCTAATAAGGCGGGAGCTCCTACGACTAGCTATCACTTTGCTATTGGAGGAAGTGAAGCAGATTATCAAAATGCTTGGTCAAGTATTATTGGTAGTTTCTCATCTACACCAAGTTCAAGTAGTACATCAAGTTCATCTTCAATACAATCAAATAGTAGAAGATAGGAAAGTGGTATTGATTACCACTTTTTTCTTTTTTCCTTTCGTGTTACAATAAAGGTATGAATCAGTATCAGAAAAAGATTGTTAAAGGAACTATTTATTCGCTCCTATCTGGCTTAATCTGGGGGATCTGTGGAATTTTAGGAGAATATTTCTTTACTCATTACCAGGTATCCTCTGGTTGGATTACCTCTATGCGTTTGACACTGGCAGGGAGTCTTGTGCTCATTTGGTCTGCAGTGCAATTAAAATCTCAAGTGCTAGATATTTGGCGAGATAAGAAAAATTACCTACCCTTTTTAGCCTATGCTATTTTGGGGATTTTTTCAGTTCAGTATTTTTTCTACCTCTGCGTAGAATATTCTAATGCAGCGACAGCAACTATTTTACAGTTTATTAGCCCTGTCTTTATCCTCTTTTACAATCGCTTGGTTTATCAAAAACGAGCTTCAAAAAGTGCTATTCTTTATGTTTTGGTTGCCATGTTGGGTGTTTGCCTGATGGCGACAAAGGGAGATCTCTCTCAATTATCCATGACACCACTAGCACTTGTGACGGGTTTGCTGAGTGCTATGGGGGTCATGTTTAATGTTATCTTACCTCAACCTTTTGCTAAGCGTTATGGTTTTGTACCCACGGTTGGGTGGGGGATGATTTTGGCCGGTTTATTTAGCAATGTTCTCTCACCAGTTTATCAGCTTTCCTTTACTCTTGATATTTGGAGTATCTTGATTTGCCTCATTATCGCTTTTTTCGGGACGGCTTTTGCCTTTTTCATTTCCATGAAGGCAGTGTCCTTGGTTTCTCCCTTGGTGGTTTCTGTTATCAGTGCCAGTGAACCTCTCTCTTCTGCCCTCTTGAGTGTTTTATTTTTAGGATTGGTAGTGGATTGGTCCCTTCTTCTAGCTATGGCCCTGATTATTTTGCCCATGATTTTCCTATCGGTAGAAGAAGCGAAAGAAAGTAAATAAAAAGTCTTTTCTTAATTCTAAAAGTGTGCTATACTAGAATAGTCAATAAAACACGGGGAGATAGTTGTGAAGAGTGTTTTTAGGTTGTATCGGTAGGGGCTTGCTTTTACCGACAGCACGTTTTATCTCACATCCCTAAAAATCATACCTAAAAACAAACAAAAAGGCTTCAAATTTGAGGCCTTTTTTGGTAGAATAGGTATCATTAAAATGAACTAGGAGGCGCCTATGACTGCCACAAAAATGAACGCTCAAGAAATTATCCAATTTATCGCCAATGCTGAAAAGAAAACCAGTGTTAAAGTAACCTTTGAGGGACAACTTGCAGCTGCTGTACCAAGCTCTGTTGTCAAACTAGGGAATGTCCTATTCGGAGATTGGAAGGACGTGGCTCCCCTTCTCGATGGTTTGGTAGAAAATCAAGACTATGTTGTTGAGCAAGACGCTCGTAATTCTGCAGTTCCTTTGCTAGATAAACGTGCTATCAATGCTCGTATTGAGCCGGGTGCTATTATCCGTGATCAGGTTGAAATTGGTGACAATGCTGTTATCATGATGGGAGCGGTTATCAATATCGGTGCTGAAATTGGTGCAGGAACCATGATTGACATGGGGGCTATCCTTGGTGGCCGTGCTATCGTGGGGAAAAACAGTCACGTTGGTGCAGGTGCCGTTCTTGCAGGTGTGATTGAGCCAGCTAGCGCAGAACCAGTCCGTGTTGGAGACAATGTTCTCATCGGTGCCAACGCAGTGGTTATCGAAGGGGTCCAAATCGGTAGTGGTTCAGTTGTCGCAGCAGGAGCTATTGTTACCCAGGATGTCCCAGAAAACGTGGTGGTAGCAGGTGTTCCAGCTCGTATCATCAAAGAGATTGATGCCCAAACCCAACAAAAAACAGCGCTAGAGGATGCGCT
Source organism: bacterium (assembly GCA_905221285.1). Lineage (GTDB taxonomy): Bacteria > Bacillota > Bacilli > Lactobacillales > Streptococcaceae > Streptococcus. The sequence goes on along the minus strand of CAJNCM010000007.1, from coordinate 18,212 downwards.
TCGTACCTTATAATTGTAAAAGAAAAATAGAGGCGGAACCCTTCTTCCAGCCTCTTTCTGCTATATCGGAGGATAGATAGATGTTAGATTTGATTCAGACTAGACGAGATTTGCACCAGATTCCAGAGATTGGCTTGAAGGAGTTCAAGACTCAAGCTTATCTGTTGGATGTGATTGAGAAATTGACTGCGGGCAAGGAGTTTGTTCAAGTTCGTACTTGGCGGACAGGTATTTTGGTCTATTTGCAGGGAAGTCAGCCAGAGCGTACCATTGGTTGGCGGACAGATATTGATGGTCTGCCTATCGTTGAACAAACAGGCCTTCCTTTTGCTTCTCAGCACCAAGGTCGCATGCACGCCTGCGGTCATGATTTCCACATGACTATTGCCTTGGGCTGTCTTGAGCGAGCCCTTGAGGAGCAACCAAAGAACAATCTGCTCTTTCTGTTTCAGCCTGCTGAAGAAAATGAAGCTGGTGGCATGCTCATGTATGAGGATGGCGCTTTTGGAGACTGGTTGCCAGACCAGTTTTATGGACTTCATGTTCGGCCAGATTTGAAGGTTGGTCAGATTGCGACCAATACTCATACACTCTTTGCAGGGACTTGCGAGGTGAAGATTCGTTTCAAAGGTAAAGGAGGACATGCAGCCTTTCCGCATGAAGCCAATGACGCCTTGGTGGCCGCTAGTTACTTTGTGACCCAGGTGCAGTCAGTTGTCAGCCGCAATGTCAACCCAATCGAGGGAGCGGTGGTGACCTTTGGAGTTTTCCAAGCTGGAACAACCAACAATGTTATCACAGATACAGCCTTTTTGCATGGAACTATTCGGGCCTTGACACAGGACATGAGCCTCTTGGTGCAAAAGCGAGTCAAAACAGTTGCAGAAGGAGTTGCAGCAGCCTTTGGTATGGAAGTCGAAGTGGAACTCAAACAAGGTGGTTACCTGCCTGTTGAGAACCATCCAGCCTTGGCGCGTGAACTGATGGACTTTTTTGAAGAGAAAGACGGAATTGAGTTGATTGATATCGAGCCTGCTATGACAGGTGAAGACTTTGGTTATCTCCTTTCAAAAGTTGATGGCGTTATGTTCTGGCTAGGTATTGATAGTCCCTACGCCCTTCATCACCCTCAGATGAGTCCTAAGGAAGAAGCATTAGCTATTGGGGTGGATGCGGTTTCTAGTTTCCTGAAAAAGAAGGCAGTAGAGTAGAGGGCTTGTCTATGAAATCGGAATTACGTAAGCAAGTCTTGCAAGAAATGAAGGCTATATCTCAAGAGCAAAAACAGTTTATAGACCAAGCTTTAACCGAGCGACTTTTACACCATCCTTTTTACCAAGAAGCTAAGGTCATCGCAAGCTACCTCTCTTTTCCTCATGAGTTTCAAACGCAGGAACTGATTGAGCAGGCGCTGAAGGACGGCAAGAAGGTTCTGGTACCCAAAACCTATCCCAAGGGGTGCATGGACTTTGTAGTCTATGAACCGCAACAGTTGGTAAAAACTTCCTTTGGACTACTGGAACCACAGGGAGATTTGGAAGTTGTGGATGCCTCTCAGATTGATTTGATTCATGTTCCTGGTCTGGCTTTTACGACGGAAGGATATCGGATTGGATACGGTGGAGGTTATTATGACCGCTATCTGGAACATTTTTCTGGTCATACTTTGAGTACGATCTATCCTTGTCAAATTCAGGACTTTATCCCTGAAAACCATGATATTCCTGTTGAGGAGGTATTAATTGATGAAGGAAATCTTTGATAGACGTTACCCTGTAACGAGTTTCTTTCTCTTAGTGACGGCCTTGGTATTTCTACTAATGTTGGTGAGCACAGGTGGAAACTTTGATAGGGCGGATACCTTATTTCGATTTGGAGCCATGTATGGGCCAGCTATTCGCCTCTTTCCTGAGCAGGTTTGGCGTCTCTTCTCTGCCATTTTTGTTCATATTGGTTGGGAGCATTTCATTGTTAATATGCTTTCGCTCTATTATCTTGGTAGGCAAGTAGAGGAAATTTTCGGATCCAAGAAGTTTTTCTTTCTCTATCTTTTATCAGGAATGATGGGCAATCTCTTTGTTTTTGTATTTAGTCCCAAATCCTTAGCAGCAGGAGCCTCTACTTCTCTCTATGGGCTATTTGTCGCGATTATCATTCTTCGCTATGCTACGCGTAATCCTTATATCCAGCAGTTGGGGCAATCCTATCTGACACTTTTTGTGGTTAATATTATTGGAAGTGTTCTGATTCCAGGAATCAGCCTAGCAGGCCATATCGGGGGAGCAGTTGGTGGAGCATTTCTAGCAATTATCTTTCCAGTTCGAGGAGAAAGACGGATGTATAGTACCAGCCAGAGGTTAGGAGCGGTAGTCTTGTTTGTAGGACTTGCAGTCTTACTTCTCTACAAGGGAATGGGGTTGTGAAGGTTTATAAGAATAGTTATGTAATAAAAAAGATAAGGCATTTTTGAACCTTATCTTTTTATGTTATTCTTTCTCAGCCAATTCTTTTCCAAGTTGGATGAGGTAATCTTTCAAGTCATCTTTGACTTGTGGGTGTTTGAGGGCATAGTCAATAGATGTTTTCATAAAGCCAAACTTATCCCCAACGTCGTAACGAGCTCCTGTAAATTCACGGGCGAAAACACGTTGTGTTTTATTAAGTGTATCAATCGCATCGGTAAGCTGGATTTCATTTCCAGCGCCAGGAGCTTGATTTTCGAGGATATCAAAAATTTCTGGTGTGAGCAGATAGCGTCCGATAATGGCTAAATCACTTGGAGCCTCTTCTGGAGCCGGTTTCTCAACGAAAGTTTCGACGCTATAGAGACCATTGATTCCTTCACCTTGAGGAGCGATAACTCCATATGCTGAAACTTCTTCATGAGGGACAGGCATAACAGCAATTGTTGATGCGTGAGTTGTCTCGTAATCGTTCATCAATTGTTTTGTCAAAGGGACAGCATGGTCATCTGTGATATCCATTAGGTCGTCACCAAGCATGACAACGAAGGGCTCATTCCCTACAAAAGCTTTTGCTTGTAAGACAGCATCGCCAAGACCACGAGGATGGCTTTGACGGATAAAGTGAAGGCGAATGCCAGTTGTTTCGTCTACCAATTTTAGTAAGTCGTGTTTGCCTTTTTCTTTGAGGTTGTACTCAAGCTCAAAGTTTGAGTCAAAGTGGTCTTCAATAGAACGTTTTGATTTACCAGTGACAACCAGAATATCTTCAATACCTGATTTAAGAGCTTCTTCTACGATAAATTGGATAGTTGGTTTGTCCACAATTGGCAACATTTCTTTAGCAAGTGCTTTGGTTGCTGGTAAAAATCGAGTTCCAAGTCCAGCGGCAGGGATGACTGCCTTTCTAACTTTTGATGTCATAAGAATCCTTTCTCTAGAGGGTTAAGACCACTCATTTTCTGCTTTAAATTCATTGTTCATGATGTCATAAATGGCATCTTTGATATTGGTTCCGTGGTAGATAACTTGGTAAATGGCTTGTGTAATGGGCATATAGACTCCAAGTTCTTGCGCTAGTTCATAGGCTGCTCGAGTTGTTGAGATTCCTTCAATCACCATGCCCATATTGGCTTCGATATCAGCTAGAGATTCTCCACGACCAAGAGCATCTCCGGCTCTCCAGTTACGAGAGTGGATGGAGGTTCCCGTTACGATCAAGTCTCCTACACCAGACAAGCCACTATAGGTCAATGGACTGGCCCCAAGTGCTACTCCTAAGCGGGTAATTTCTGCCAAGCCTCGAGCGATGATGGCTGCCTTAGCATTGTCACCAAATCCTAAACCATGTAAGGCTCCAGCACCGACAGCGATAATGTTTTTAAGAGCACCAGCAGTTTCAACCCCGATAACATCCGTATTGGTATAAAGTCGGAAGTAGTGATTACTGAAGAGCTCCTGAACGTATTGAGCTGTTTGTAAATTCTTAGAAGCAGCAGTGATTAAAGTCAGGTCACGAACAATGGTTTCTTCCGCATGACTAGGTCCTGAAACAACGACAATATCACTGCGGAGATGTTCAGGAATTTCTTCTTCAAGGATGGTTGATAATCGTTTATGGCTATCAGGCTCTAATCCCTTTGATGCGTGCATGATGATAGCCCTATGGTCTAAGGTTTTTGCAACTTGTTGGGCAACAAGTCGTGTCACTTTTGTTGGGACAACAAACAAAATCGCATCTACATCTTTTAATGCCTCTGCTAAGTCGGTGTAGGCAATGATATTTTCATCTAGAACGACATCTTTAAAGTATTGTTTATTAGTATGGTGTGTATTAATTTCATTGATTTGCTCGGGCAGATTTCCCCAAATACGTACCTCGTGTCCATTGTCATTTAAGACTTGTGAAAGGGCAGTTCCCCAAGAACCAGGCCCCAAGACGGCGACGGTTTGTTTTTCCATGTTTTCCTCCTTGATAGAGTTCTCTTTTTATTTTATCACATTCTAGGGGATTTTGCACTTGCATTGCTGGGGAGTAGTTACTTTATTACTTGAAAAATATACAAAAACCGAGCCTAAGTATTAAACTCTTAGTCTCGGTTTTGATATTCTTTAAAGAATAGCTCGGTTTATTTCAATTGATCTGTAATGTCTTTTGATAGCAACATTCCCAGATGATAAGTTTTATTGATGTAAGCAATGACATCATTGATATTTTCAGTCGTGTGAATTTTCTCTTTGATATCAGTCCTAAATGTTTCATCCTTCAAAAGTTGTTCTTGGTAGAGCCTTTGCAGTCTCTCCTTCTCGTACTTATTGAGCAGAAAAAGGAACACCAAGCTAATCACAACGAGGATATAAGCATATTGGCTCATAGAATATCTCCCTGTATGATAAAGAAGTAGTAGTGAGTAGATTGAATTTGTGAAGCGCCTAACCAAATCCCTGATAGGGTTTGACATTCGTTGCTTAGATTGCCTTGCATTCTAGTGACTTGAAGATTGCCACCAGCCACTAAGCCAATTAATAGATTTGGTTGACCAATTTAGTGAGGCGTTTAGGCAAGTGTCTCTGGTTACGACGTAAAGAAACATAAATCGATAATATTTATGTTTCTTTACTAGTGAAGCGCCTAGCCAAAGTCCGAATAGGATTTGGCGTTAGTTACTTAGATTGCTCTGCAATCAAGTAACTTTGGCGATTTACATCTTCTCTGGCGCTTCTACTCCAAGCAAGCGAAGGGATTCTTTGAGAACGACTGCAGTTGCGTAGCTGAGAGCTAGACGGCTGTCGCGCTCAGGACTTTCGTCTAGGATACGTGTATGTGCATAGTACTTGTTGAAGGCTTGAGCCAGGCTAATTGCAAATTTAGCAATGATAGAAGGTTCAAAGTTATCCGCAGCACGGTTGATAATACGTGGAAAATCTTGGATGAGTTTGATGATTTCCCAGCTTTCAGCATCATTTAAGCTATAGTTACCAGCTGTTTCTGGCTTGAAGTCTGCTTTGCGTAAGATAGATTGGATACGAGCATAGGCATATTGAACGTAAGGTCCAGTTTCACCCTCGAAGGATACCATAGCTTCTAGGTCGAAGTCGTATCCATTTGTACGGTCGGTTTTGAGGTCATAGAATTTAATGGCTCCAACCCCAACAGCATGGGCTACCTGATCTTTATTTTCAAGTTCAGGATTTTTAACTTCGATTTGGGCCTTGGCACGGCTAACAGCCTCTGCAACAGTAGGCTCTAGCAAGATGACATTCCCTTTACGAGTAGAGAGTTTCTTACCTTCTTTTGTAACCAAACCAAAAGGAACGTGAGTAATGTCGTCACTCCAGTCGTAGCCCATCTCTTTCAAGACAGCTTTGAGCTGTTTAAAGTGGGCAGATTGCTCTTGGCCAACGACGTAGATAGATTTGGCAAATTGGTATTCATTTTTACGGTAAAGGGCTGCAGCCAAGTCACGTGTGATATAGAGAGTTGCACCATCAGATTTCTTGATAAGGGCTGGATGTTCAATTCCATATTTCTCAAGATTCACAACTTGGGCACCTTCTGACTCAACAAGAAGACCTTTTTCAGAAAGAATGTCTACAACTGCATCCATCTTATCGTTGTAGAAGGCTTCTCCGTTGTAGCTGTCAAATTCAACCTGCAATTCATTGTACAGGCGGTTAAATTCCACCAAACTTTCATCACGGAACCATTGCCAAAGAGCGAGAGCTTCCTCGTCGCCATTTTCAAGTTTACGGAACCATTCGCGTGCTTCTTCATCCAAGCTAGGGTCATTTTCAGCCTCAGCGTTGATGCGGACATAGAGTTTAAGAAGTTCATCGATTGGATGAGCTTTTACAGCTTCTTCGTCTCCCCATTTTTTGTAGGCAACAATCAACATCCCAAACTGTTTACCCCAGTCTCCTAAATGGTTGACCTTGACCGTTTGATAACCGATTTTTTGGAAAATATGTGATAAGCTATCTCCGATAACAGTTGAGCGCAGGTGACCGATAGAGAATGGTTTAGCGATATTGGGACTAGACATGTCGATAACAACATTTTCTTGTTTGCCAATATGTTGGTCAGCATAGTGTTCTTTTTGAGTGATAACAGCTTGCAATACTTGAGCAGAAATGGCAGATTTATCAAGGAAAAAGTTAACGTAAGGTCCTGTTGCGACAACCTTTTCAAAGGCTTGGCTGTTAATTTTTTCAGCCAGTTCAGCCGCAATCATTTGAGGTGCTTTACGTTCGACTTTTGCAAGAGAAAAAGCAGGGAAAGCGATGTCTCCCATTTCTGAGTTTTTAGGGGTTTCCAGTAAATTTAAAATAGCCTCTTGGTCCAGGCTATCAATGACGCTAGCCAACTCGCTAGCAATCAATTCTTTTGTATTCATTAAGAGCTCCTTTTTGGACTTTTCTACTATTTTATCACAATTTTAAAGAAAGAAGAAAAAATTTTTGAAATCTCCTGTTTTTTTGGTATAATATAGTTATAAAATTAGTTATAAATATGCATATAAGAGGATTTTATGAGAAAAAGAGATCGTCATCAGTTAATAAAAAAAATGATTACTGAGGAGAAATTAAGTACACAAAAAGAAATTCAAGATCGGTTGGAAGCGCACAATGTCTTTGTGACGCAGACAACCTTGTCTCGTGATTTGCGCGAAATCGGCTTGACCAAGGTCAAGAAAAATGATATGGTGTATTATGTACTAGCAAATGAGACAGAAAAGATTGATTTGGTGGAATTTTTGTCTCATCATTTAGAAGGTGTTGCAAGAGCAGAGTTTACCTTGGTGCTTCATACCAAATTGGGAGAAGCCTCTGTTTTGGCAAATATTGTAGATGCAAACAAGGATGAATGGATTTTAGGAACAGTTGCTGGTGCCAATACCTTATTGGTTATTTGTCGAGACCAGCACGTTGCCAAACTCATGGAAGATCGTTTGCTAGATTTGATGAAAGATAAGTAAGGTCTTGGGAGTTGCTCTCAAGACTTATTTTTGACAAGGAGAGACGGAAAATGGCGACAGAAAAGCTATCACCCGGCATGCAACAGTATGTGGATATTAAAAAGCAATATCCAGATGCTTTTTTGCTCTTTCGGATGGGTGATTTTTATGAATTATTTTATGAGGATGCGGTCAATGCTGCGCAGATTCTGGAAATTTCCTTAACGAGTCGCAACAAGAATGCTGACAATCCGATTCCTATGGCGGGTGTTCCCTATCATTCTGCCCAACAGTACATCGATGTCTTGATTGAGCAGGGCTATAAGGTGGCTATCGCAGAGCAGATGGAAGATCCTAAACAAGCAGTTGGGGTTGTGAAACGAGAGGTTGTTCAGGTCATTACGCCAGGGACAGTGGTCGATAGCAGTAAGCCGGATAGTCAGAATAATTTTTTGGTTGCCATAGATCGTGATGGCAATCAGTTTGGTCTAGCTTATATGGACCTGGTGACAGGTGATTTTTATGTGACAGGTCTATTGGATTTCACGCTGGTTTGTGGGGAAATCCGCAATCTCAAGGCGCGAGAAGTGGTGCTGGGTTATGATTTGTCTGAGGAAGAAGAACAAATCCTTAGTCGCCAGATGAATCTGGTGCTTTCCTATGAGAAAGAAGGATTTGAGGATCTTCATTTATTGGATTCACGATTAGCAACAGTGGAGCAAGCGGCATCTAGTAAGCTGCTCCAGTATGTTCATCGGACCCAGATGAGGGAATTGAACCACCTCAAACCTGTTGTCCGATATGAAATCAAGGATTTCTTGCAGATGGATTATGCGACCAAGGCTAGTCTGGATTTGGTTGAGAATGCTCGTTCAGGCAAGAAGCAAGGCAGTCTTTTCTGGCTTTTGGATGAAACAAAGACGGCTATGGGGATGCGACTCTTGCGTTCTTGGATTCATCGTCCTTTGATTGATAAGGAACGAATTATCCAACGTCAAGAAGTGGTGCAGGTCTTTCTCGACCATTTCTTTGAGCGCAGTGATTTGACAGACAGTCTCAAGGGTGTTTATGATATCGAACGCTTGGCTAGTCGTGTTTCTTTTGGCAAAACCAATCCCAAGGATCTCTTGCAGTTGGCGGCCACTCTGTCTAGTGTGCCACGGATTCGTGCGATTTTAGAGGGGATGGAGCAACCTGCTCTAGCCTATCTGATCGCACAACTAGATGCCATTCCAGAGTTGGAGAGCTTGATTAGTGCAGCGATTGCTCCTGAAGCTTCTCATGTGATTACAGATGGGGGAATTATCCGGACTGGATTTGATGAGACCTTAGACAAGTACCGTCGAGTTCTCAGAGAAGGTACGAGCTGGATTGCGGAAATTGAGGCTAAGGAGCGAGAAAACTCTGGTATCAGTACGCTCAAGATTGACTACAATAAGAAGGATGGCTACTATTTCCATGTGACCAATTCTCAACTGGAAAATGTGCCAGCCCATTTTTTCCGCAAGGCGACGCTGAAAAACTCAGAACGTTTTGGAACCGAAGAATTAGCCCGTATCGAGGGAGATATGCTGGAGGCGCGTGAGAAGTCAGCCAATCTCGAATACGAAATTTTTATGCGTATTCGTGAGGAAGTCAGCAAGTATATCCAGCGTTTGCAGGCTCTAGCTCAAGGAATTGCGACAGTTGATGTCTTACAGAGTCTGGCGGTTGTGGCTGAAACCCAGCATTTGATTCGGCCAGAGTTCGGAGAGGATTCGCGAATTGATATCCAGAAAGGGCGCCATGCTGTCGTTGAAAAGGTTATGGGGGCTCAGACCTATATTCCAAATACGATTCAGATGGCAGAAGATACCAGTATTCAACTGATTACAGGGCCAAACATGAGTGGGAAGTCAACCTATATGCGTCAGTTAGCCATGACGGCGATTATGGCCCAGATGGGTTCCTATGTACCGGCAGAAAGCGCCTATTTACCTATTTTTGATGCGATCTTTACCCGTATCGGAGCAGCAGATGACTTGGTTTCAGGTCAGTCAACCTTCATGGTGGAGATGATGGAGGCCAACAATGCCATTTCGCATGCGACCAAGAACTCTCTCATTCTCTTTGATGAATTGGGACGGGGAACTGCAACTTACGACGGTATGGCTCTTGCTCAGTCTATAATCGAATACATTCACGAGCATATCGGAGCCAAGACCCTCTTTGCGACCCACTACCATGAGTTGACCAGTCTGGAGTCCAGCTTGGAACACTTGGTCAATGTCCACGTGGCAACCTTAGAGCAGGATGGGCAGGTGACTTTCCTTCATAAGATTGAACCAGGTCCAGCTGATAAATCCTACGGTATCCATGTTGCCAAAATTGCTGGCTTGCCAGCAGACCTTTTAGCAAGGGCGGATAAGATTTTGACTCAGTTAGAGAATCAAGGGACAGAAAGTCCAGTTCCTATGAAACAAACAAGTACTGTTACAGAACAGATTTCACTATTTGATACGGCAGAAGAGCATCCTATCCTAGAAGAATTAGCTAAATTGGACATTTACAACATGACACCTATGCAGGCTATGAATGTCTTGGTCGAGTTAAAACAAAAATTATAAAGAATGAATTACTTGTCATTCTAGCTGTATCAAGGAGACTTCTTTGACAAGTTCTCACTTTTTTGCTAGAATAACATCACACAAACAGAATGAGAAGGAGCTGACGCATTGTCGCTCCCTTTTGTCTATTTTTTAAGGAGAAAGTATGCTGATTCAGAAAATAAAAACCTACAAGTGGCAGGCCTTGGCTTCGCTCCTGATGACAGGCTTGATGGTTGCTAGTTCACTTTTGCAACCGCGTTATCTGCAGGAAGTGTTAGACGCCCTCCTTGCTGGAAAATATGAAGCTATTTATAGTATCGGAGCTTGGTTGATTGGTGTGGCCGTGGTCGGTCTAGTTGCTGGTGGTCTCAATGTTGTCCTTGCAGCCTATATTGCACAAGGAGTTTCATCCGACCTTCGGGAGGACGCCTTCCGTAAAATCCAAACCTTTTCTTATGCCAATATTGAACAATTTAATGCGGGAAATCTAGTCGTTCGCATGACAAATGACATCAACCAGATTCAGAACGTCGTCATGATGACCTTCCAAATTCTTTTCAGGCTTCCCCTCTTGTTCATCGGTTCGTTTATCCTTGCGGTTCAAACTTTACCATCTCTGTGGTGGGTGATTGTTCTCATGGTGATCTTAATTTTTGGTTTGACTGCTGTCATGATGGGGATGATGGGGCCACGTTTTGCCAAGTTTCAAACCCTTCTTGAACGCATCAATGCCATTGCCAAGGAAAATTTGCGTGGCGTTCGTGTGGTCAAGTCCTTTGTCCAAGAAAAAGAGCAGTTTGCTAAGTTTACGGAGGTTTCAGACGAGCTACTCGGTCAAAATCTTTACATTGGTTATGCCTTTTCAGTAGTGGAACCTTTCATGATGTTGGTCGGTTATGGGGCGGTATTTTTCTCTATTTGGCTAGTTGCGGGGATGGTTCAGTCGGATCCGTCAGTTGTTGGCTCCATTGCTTCCTTTGTCAATTACCTGAGCCAGATTATCTTTACCATTGTCATGGTTGGATTTTTGGGAAATTCTGTCAGTCGTGCTATGATTTCTATGCGTCGTATTCGAGAAATTCTTGACGCAGAGCCAGCCATGACCTTCAAGGATGTGCCAGATGAAGAGTTGGTAGGAAGTCTTAGCTTTGAAAATGTAACCTTTACCTATCCAATGGACAAGGAACCGATGCTGAAAGATGTGAGCTTTACTATCGAACCTGGTCAAATGGTTGGTGTAGTTGGAGCGACTGGCGCAGGAAAGTCAACCTTAGCTCAATTGATTCCACGTCTCTTTGACCCACAGGCAGGGGCTATCAAAATCGGAGGTAAGGATATTCGAGAAGTGAGTGAAGGAACCCTGCGTAAAACAGTTTCTATCGTTCTTCAACGTGCTATTCTTTTCAGTGGAACGATTGCAGATAACTTGAGACAGGGTAAGGGAGATGCTACTCTATTTGAAATGGAGCGAGCAGCCAACATTGCCCAGGCTAGTGAATTCATTCATCGTATGGAGAAAACCTTTGAAAGTCCAGTTGAGGAACGAGGAACCAACTTCTCAGGTGGGCAAAAACAAAGGATGTCGATTGCGCGCGGGATTGTCAGCAATCCACGTATTCTGATTTTTGACGATTCGACCTCGGCATTGGATGCTAAGTCAGAGCGCCTGGTTCAAGAAGCCTTGAATAAGGACTTGAAGGGAACAACAACCATTATCATCGCGCAAAAGATTAGCTCGGTTGTCCATGCAGATAAAATCTTGGTTCTAGATCAAGGACGATTGATTGGTCAAGGTACGCATGCAGACTTGGTTGCCAACAATGCCGTTTACCGTGAAATCTACGAAACACAGAAAGGAAAGGAGGAGTAAAATGAAGACAGTTCAATTTTTTTGGCATTATTTTAAAGTCTATAAGCTATCATTTGTAGTTGTTATTCTGATGATTGTTCTGGCAACTCTTGCCCAAGTCCTCTTTCCGGTCTTTTCTGGACAAGCAGTGACGCAGCTAGCTAATTTAGTTCAAGCTTATCAAGATGGCAATCCAGAACTTGTTTGGCAAAGCCTATCAGGAATCATGGTCAATCTTGGCCTGCTGGTTTTGGTTCTTTTTATCTCTAGTGTCATATACATGTGTCTCATGACGCGCGTGATTGCAGAATCGACCAACGAGATGCGCAAAGGTCTCTTTGGTAAGCTTGCCCGCTTGACGGTTTCTTTCTTTGACCGCCGACAAGATGGCGATATCTTGTCTCGTTTTACCAGTGATTTGGATAATATCCTTCAAGCCTTTAACGAAAGCTTGATTCAGGTCATGAGCAATATTGTTTTATATATCGGTCTGATTCTTGTCATGTTTTCGAGAAATGTGACGCTGGCCCTCATCACCATTGCCAGCACACCAGTTGCCTTCCTCATGCTGATTTTTATCGTGAAAATGGCACGGAAATATACCAACCTCCAGCAGAAAGAGGTAGGGAAGCTCAATGCCTATATGGATGAAAGTATCTCAGGTCAAAAAGCCGTGATTGTGCAAGGTATTCAAGAGGATATGATGGCAGGATTTCTTGAACAAAATGAGCGCGTGCGCAAGGCAACCTTTAAAGGAAGAATGTTCTCAGGAATTCTTTTCCCTGTCATGAATGGGATGAGTCTGGTCAACACAGCCATCGTCATCTTTGCTGGTTCAGCTGTACTTTTGAATGATAAGTCTATTGAAACAAGTACAGCCCTAGGTTTGATTGTTATGTTTGCCCAATTTTCACAGCAGTACTACCAGCCTATTATTCAAGTTGCGGCAAGTTGGGGAAGCCTTCAGTTAGCCTTTACAGGTGCTGAACGGATTCAGGAAATGTTTGATGCAGAGGAAGAAATTCGACCTAAAAATGCTCCGACCTTCACTCAGTTGCAAGAAGGTGTTGAAATTAGTCATATTGATTTTTCATACTTGCCTGATAAACCCATTTTGAAAGATGTCAGCATTTCTGCTCCTAAAGGCCAGATGACAGCGGTTGTTGGTCCGACTGGGTCAGGGAAAACGACTATTATGAACCTCATCAATCGCTTTTATGATGTTAATGCTGGTGGGATTTATTTTGACGGTAAAGACATCCGTGACTATGATTTAGATAGTCTCAGAAGCAAGGTGGGAATTGTCTTGCAAGATTCGGTCTTGTTTAGCGGAACGATTCGAGACAATATCCGTTTTGGTGTGCCAGATGCTAGTCAAGAAATGGTTGAGGCAGCAGCCAAGGCAACCCATATTCACGACTACATCGAAAGCTTGCCTGATAAGTACGATACTCTTATAGATGATGACCAGAGCATCTTCTCGACAGGACAAAAGCAATTGATTTCTATCGCTCGAACCCTGATGACAGATCCAGAGGTTCTCATTCTCGATGAAGCCACTTCGAACGTAGATACTGTGACAGAAAGCAAGATTCAGCATGCCATGGAGGCGGTTGTAGCAGGCAGAACTAGTTTCGTCATTGCCCATCGTTTGAAGACTATCCTCAATGCAGACCAGATTATTGTCCTTAAAGATGGAGAAGTCATTGAACGCGGTAGCCACCATGAACTCTTGAAACTGGGTGGCTTCTATTCAGAACTCTATCACAATCAATTTGTTTTTGAATAAGAAAAAAGTTGTCCCCTTGGGCAGCTTTTTCTTGTCCATAAAAAATATTTATCACAGCCTTAAAAAAAACATATTAGACGAAAGTCATTTTGAGTGATATGATAAGACTATCGTTAACATTCGAAAGGAGAGGCATCATGGCTAGAACGGTTGTAGGAGTTGCTGCAAATCTATGTCCCGTAGACGCAGAGGGCAAAAACATTCATTCATCTGTATCTTGTAGATTCGCAGAGAGCATTCGTCAAGTCGGTGGTCTCCCTTTAGTCATTCCTGTTGGTGATGAGTCAGTTGTTCGCGATTATGTAGAAATGATTGACAAACTTATCTTGACAGGCGGTCAAAATGTCCATCCTCAGTTTTATGGAGAGAAAAAGACCATCGAGAGTGATGATTACAACCTAGTGCGTGACGAATTTGAATTGGCGCTCTTGAAAGAAGCGCTTCGTCAGAATAAACCAATCATGGCAATCTGTCGCGGTGTCCAACTTGTCAATGTTGCCTTTGGGGGAACTCTCAATCAAGAAATCGAAGGCCACTGGCAAGGACTACCTTTCGGGACATCTCATTCTATTGAGACAGTAGAAGGAAGTGTGGTGGCTAAGTTATTTGGAAAAGAAAGTCAAGTTAATTCCGTTCATCGTCAGAGTATTAAAGATTTGGCACCTAATTTCCGTGTAACTGCTATTGACCCAAGAGACCAGACCATCGAAGCGATTGAGTCTATCGATGAGCACCGCATTATTGGTTTGCAGTGGCATCCAGAGTTTCTGGTTAATGAAGAAGATGGCAATTTAGAATTATTTGAGTATTTATTGAATGAACTGTAACGACTGGAACATCTAGTCGTTCTTTCTTTTATTTTTTCAAAATTTTTGGAATGTGGGATTTTTACGCAAACGTTTGAATTCTGATAAAAATTGGAGAAATTCGACAAAAAACTTGAAAAAAACGAAGGTAAGCGTTATGATAGAAAAGAAGAAATATTGGAGGAATAACATGTCACATATTAAATTTGATTATTCAAAAGTTTTAGACAAATTTGTTGCACCACATGAAGTGGAATACATGCAATCACAAGTAACAGCAGCAGATGAATTGATCCGTAAAGGAACTGGTGCTGGTAGCGACTTCTTGGGATGGTTGGACCTTCCTGAAAACTATGACCGCGAAGAATTTGACCGCATCTTGAAAGCTGCTGAGCAAATCAAATCAGACAGCGATGTTTTGGTTGTAATCGGTATCGGTGGATCTTACCTTGGTGCGAAAGCAGCAATCGACTTCTTGAACCACCACTTTGCAAACTTGCAAACAAAAGAAGAACGCAAGGCTCCACAAATCCTTTACGCAGGAAACTCAATCTCATCTACTTACCTTGCTGACTTGGTAGAGTACGTAGCTGACAAAGACTTCTCGGTAAACGTGATTTCTAAATCAGGTACAACAACTGAACCAGCTATCGCTTTCCGTGTCTTCAAAGAACTTTTGGTTAAGAAATACGGTCAAGAAGAAGCAAACAAACGTATCTATGCAACAACTGACCGCCAAAAAGGCGCTGTTAAGGTTGAAGCAGATGCTAACGGTTGGGAAACATTTGTTGTTCCAGATGATATCGGTGGACGCTTCTCAGTATTGACAGCCGTTGGTTTGCTTCCAATCGCAGCATCAGGAGCTGACATCAAAGCCCTTATGGAAGGTGCGAATGCAGCTCGCAAAGACTACACTTCAGATAAAATCTCTGAAAACGAAGCTTACCAATACGCAGCAGTTCGTAACATCCTTTACCGTAAAGGCTATGCAACTGAGATCTTGGTAAACTACGAGCCATCACTTCAATACTTCTCAGAATGGTGGAAACAATTGGCTGGTGAATCAGAAGGAAAAGACCAAAAAGGTATCTACCCAACTTCAGCCAACTTCTCAACTGACTTGCACTCACTTGGTCAATTTATCCAAGAAGGAACTCGTATCATGTTTGAAACAGTTGTCCGTGTTGACAAACCTCGTAAAAACGTGATTATCCCTAGCTTGGAAGAAGACCTTGATGGACTTGGTTACCTTCAAGGAAAAGACGTTGACTTTGTAAACAAAAAAGCAACTGACGGTGTTCTTCTTGCCCACACAGATGGTGATGTACCAAACATGTACGTGACTCTTCCAGAGCAAGATGCTTTCACTCTTGGTTACACAATCTACTTCTTCGAATTGGCTATCGCTCTTTCAGGTTACTTGAATGCTATCAACCCATTTGACCAACCAGGTGTTGAAGCTTACAAACGTAACATGTTTGCCCTTCTTGGAAAACCAGGATTTGAAGAATTGAGCAAAGAACTTAACGCACGTCTATAATAGAAGAAAAGAGTGGCTTGTCCACTCTTTTTACTCTCTTTATCCATAGAAATTGGCCTCAGCCAAGACTTGTGATATAATATAGAGAGCAAAAAGGCAGACGCCTAGAGACTTTATAGGAGAAACTATGTCAAAAGATATCCGCGTACGTTACGCACCAAGTCCAACAGGACTACTACACATCGGGAATGCCCGTACAGCATTGTTCAACTACCTTTACGCACGTCATCATGGTGGAACTTTTATTATCCGTATCGAAGATACTGACCGTAAACGCCATGTCGAAGATGGTGAACGTTCACAACTTGAAAACCTTCGTTGGTTAGGTATGGATTGGGATGAAAGCCCAGAAACACATGAAAATTACCGCCAGTCTGAGCGTTTGGACTTGTATCAAAAATTCATCGATCAATTGCTAGTTGAAGGAAAAGCCTACAAATCTTACGTTACAGAAGAAGAGTTGGCAACTGAACGCGAACGCCAAGAAGCAGCTGGTGAAACACCTCGCTACATTAACGAATACCTTGGTATGAGTGAAGAAGAAAAAGCAGCTTACATCGCAGAACGTGAAGCAGCTGGTATCATTCCAACAGTTCGTTTGGCGGTCAATGAGTCAGGTATCTACAAGTGGCATGATATGGTTAAAGGTGATATCGAATTTGAAGGTGGCAATATTGGTGGTGACTGGGTTATCCAAAAGAAAGACGGTTACCCAACTTACAACTTTGCCGTTGTCATCGATGACCATGATATGCAAATTTCTCACGTAATCCGTGGAGATGACCACATTGCTAATACACCAAAACAGCTTATGGTCTATGAAGCACTTGGTTGGGAAGCTCCAGAGTTCGGTCATATGACCTTGATTATCAACTCTGAAACTGGGAAAAAATTGTCTAAACGTGACACCAACACCCTTCAGTTTATCGAAGACTACCGTAAAAAAGGTTATTTACCAGAAGCAGTCTTTAACTTTATTGCTCTTCTTGGTTGGAACCCAGGTGGCGAAGATGAAATCTTCTCTCGTGAAGAACTCATTAAACTTTTCGATGAAAACCGCCTGAGCAAGTCTCCAGCAGCCTTTGACCAGAAAAAACTCGACTGGATGAGCAATGATTATATCAAGAATGCAGACCTAGAAACTATCTTTGAAATGGCAAAACCATTCTTAGAGGAAGCAGGCCGTTTAACTGACAAGGCTGAAAAATTAGTTGAGCTCTATAAACCACAAATGAAATCAGTAGATGAGATTATCCCATTGACAGATCTCTTCTTCTCAGATTTTCCAGAATTGACAGAAGCAGAGCGCGAAGTCATGGCGGGAGAAACAGTCCCAACAGTTCTTGAAGCCTTCAAAGCAAAACTTGAAGCGATGACAGATGATGAATTTGTAACAGAGAATATCTTCCCACAAATCAAAGCTGTTCAAAAAGAAACAGGTATCAAAGGGAAAAATCTCTTCATGCCAATTCGCATCGCAGTTTCAGGTGAAATGCATGGACCAGAATTGCCAGATACTATCTTCTTGTTAGGCCGTGAAAAATCAATCCAGCATATCGAAAACATGCTAAAAGAAATCTCTAAATAAGAAGGATGCAACAATGGATATCTGGGAAAAGATGTACGAAGAAGCACAGAAATTGTATAATCCACATGAAGTATCTGATTTTGTTTATGCGAATCATGTCGTTGCCGCAGTAGAAGCAGAAGATGGACAAATATTTACAGGATTCTGTATGGAGGGAACCTGTGGTGTTTTCCATCTCTGCGCAGAGCGGGCAGCACTCTTCAATATGTACCAATTTTCGGGACAAACTAAGGTTAAAAAAGTCTTAGCCTTTCGAGAGCAACCACCTTATGGTGGAAGTTCGGGTATGCCTTGTGGCGCTTGCAGAGAGTTCCTCTTAGAGTTGAACGCTGAAAATAAGGACGCAGAAGTCATGATGGACTACGATACAAGAAAGACGGTTAAAGTTGCAGAACTAATGCCCTATTGGTGGGGAGAAGAACGTGCTTCTAAGTTTAATAATCAATAGAAGAGTCAGTATAATTCTGGCTCTTTTTACTTAATTTGAAAAAAACAGAAAAAGTAGTTGACAAGTCAGAAAAAGTCTGTATAATAGTAAGAGTTGAAAATAACAGCTCCGGTCCGTTGGTCAAGGGGTTAAGACACCGCCTTTTCACGGCGGTAACACGGGTTCGAATCCCGTACGGACTATGGTA